>JAVQWE010000008.1:0-18846 GCA_033579175.1 Phycisphaerales bacterium
CAGCTTCACCATCTCCGCCTGAGTCAGGGCGTTTTCATCCAGACGGATCGCCTCCGCGGCAGTGCGGCGGGCGCGAATCTCATTTTCGATGCTGGTGCGGATCGCCTTGGTAATCGTCTGCGGGGTGATTCCCCGTTCGGCGTTATATCGGGCCTGCAGCTCGCGCCGACGATTGGTCTCCTCAATGGCCTGTTGCATCGCCGGGGTTATCGTGTCGGCATAGAGGTAGACCTTGCTGCCGACGTGGCGAGCCGCCCGGCCGATGGTCTGGATCAGCGAGGTTTCCGATCTGAGGAAACCGGTTTTGTCGGCATCGAGAATGGCAACCATCGCCACTTCCGGCAGATCCAGCCCCTCGCGGAGCAGGTTGACACCCACGAGCACGTCAAACTCGCCTTTTCGCAGGTCATTGAGGATTTCCACCCGCTCGATGGTCTGGATTTCGCTGTGGAGGTACCGCCCGCGGAAACCGGCCTCCTGAATGTAGGTGCTGAGGTCTTCTGCCAGACGCTTGGTCAGGGTTGTCACCAGGGCTCTGGAGCCTGCGGCCACGCACTCGCGAATGCGCTCCAGAAGATGCGGCACCTGCCCCCGCGCCGGATGCACGATGATCTCAGGATCGATCAGGCCCGTCGGACGGATGATCTGCTCGACCACTTCCCCGCCGGACAGCTCCAGCTCCTCGCGCGACGGCGTGGCACTGACGAACAGCGCCTGGTTGATCATGGCTGTGAATTCTTCATATTTCAGCGGGCGGTTATCCAGCGCACTGGGCAGCCGGAACCCGTGTTCGACCAGCACTTCCTTCCGCTGCCTGTCGCCGTTGTACATGGCCTTCAGTTGCGGAAGGGTGACGTGGCTCTCGTCGATGATCAGCAGGTAATCCTTCGGGAAATAGTCCAGCAGGGTATACGGTTTTTCCCCCGGCTTGCGCCCGTCGAGATGCCGGCTGTAGTTCTCGATGCCCGAGCAATATCCCACTTCCTGAATCATCTCCAGATCATACTTCGTGCGCGCCAGCAGGCGCTGCGCTTCCAGCAGCTTGCCCTCGCCGCGGAGTTTCATCACCTGAAGGTCAAGTTCTTCGCGGATGGACTGGATCGCCTGCGCCACCTTTTCCTCGGGCATCACGTAATGCACCGCGGGGTAGATGAAGACCTGATCATGGCCGGCCAGAATTTCTCCGGTCAGCGGGTTGACCGCCTCAATGGAGGTGATTTCATCCCCGAACAGCTCGATCCGATAGGCAAACTCCTCGGCTCCGGGGTGCACTTCAACCACGTCGCCGCGAACGCGGAACGTGCCGCGTTTGAAGTCCATGTCGTTGCGGGAATACTGCAGCTCGATCAGCCGGGCGAGAATCTCATCGCGGTCGATGCACAGCCCCTTGCGGATGGGCAGAACCGACTTGCTGTAGCTTTCCGGAGAACCGAGGCCGAAGATGCACGAAACCGAGGCGACGATCAGCACATCGCGCCGGCTGACCAGATTGCTGGTGGCGTTCAGGCGCAGCCGATCCAGATCGTCGTTGCGGGATGCATCCTTTTCGATGTAGATGTCCCGCTGCGGAATGTACGCCTCGGGTTGGTAATAGTCGTAATAACTGACGAAATAGCCAACCGCATTCTTCGGGAACAGTTCCTTGAATTCCTCGTACAGTTGAGCGGCCAGAGTCTTGTTGTGGCTGATGACGAGCGTCGGCCGGTTGATCTGGGCCACCACGTGGGCCATCGTGAAGGTCTTTCCCGAGCCGGTGACCCCCATGAGAGTCTGGAATCTCCGGCCGGCGCGGATGCCGGCCACCAGCTTTTCAATGGCCTGGGGCTGATCTCCCTCTGGACGGAGGGGGCTGACGACTTCGAAATCAGGCATGCGCAGATTATAGACGCTGCTGGCAGAACACTCGATTCCAACGCCGCATCACAGCCCCTGTCGGAGCCGGCTACGGCCCGTCCGGACCGGCAACCGGACGCGTCGTGGCGGGGGGAAACATCAGATACGGTGCCAGATGCATCATCGTGGCGTAACCCATCCCCTCCACCTTCAGAAGGTCCTCCAGTCTCGAAAACGCCGGAGCCGTAGTGGCCCCAAGAGCATGTTGCCGACGGAAGGCAACGATCGCGCCGGCGCGCTTTAAACCCAGCCCCGGAAGCGCCGCCAGAGTCGCTTCACTGGCTGTGTTCGGGTCGATCCGATCTGCCAGCTCCATGTCCCGGGACGGCCGAACCGGCTGGGGGTCTGACACAATGCTGTCATTCCACCAGAGCCGAAGTCCCACCCACGCTCCCAATGCCACGACGATCAGCAGCAGCGCCCGCCGCTGGGGCTCGGTGAATGCCATCGGGAAGCCGGATCGTGGCCCGCTCATTTTCGAAACCGGTGAAACTGCTCTCGAAGTTCCTGCAGCTTGCGGAAGGCAGGCTTGGGTTTGAGCATGTCATCCAGCAGCCCCCCGCCGGGGATGCTCGGATTGATGTCGGCCAGGTCGCCCCAGGCGATCGATTCGACAAACGGCTTGCTTAAGGCCACGTGGTAGACCGCGTGCATCCACTCGGCCTGGAGATTGGGATCCCACGGGCGGCGCCACCGACCAGCCGCCGCCGGGTTGAGGGTGCCTTCCGACTTGTCGCTCGGATCGGCCTGATTGCGGTCCGGGGCCGAGATCGCGGTGATATACACGCGCCGGTTCATCGTGCTGAAGCGGTCCAGCAGCGAGCTGAACTGAAACAGGTCGCGGGTGTAGGACCCCATCCGGGGCACCCCGGTTTCCAGCTCAAGGCCGAAGCCGTCAAAGTTCACCCCTGCCTGCGCGACCATGTCGGCATACAGCATCGGCGGGACGCTGGTATGCCCCCGGGCGTGATACTCGCCGTAGGGCTGCGTGATGGTCACGAGCGTCTGGGCACTGGGGATCAGGGTTTTCACCTGCGCCACCAGAAGCCGGGTCAGCTCGATGATCTGCTCGAACGTGAGGGTAAAGTGATTGCTGGTGTGCAACCCCGCCACGACGTTCCAGATGCTCACCGCCTTGCGATAGCGATGAACCACCTTCTGCACGAACTCATACGCCAGTTCGCGCAGCGTGTCGAAGTCATGCTCCCAGATGAAGGACCAGTCCGGCATCCCGCCGTCGGAAAGGTCCACCAGCGGTCCGGCGATGATCGGAACCCGCTTCCGGCTGAGCTGCTCCACCCACTCATCCACCGGTTCCGTGACGAAGGTGTCTTCCTCCGGCTGAAGCTGCCGCCAGCTCATCGGAAGAACCGCAAAGTCGAACTGATCCGTCAGCGTGTCCTTGTAACGCTGGTTCTGAATGGTCGAATCCACCCGGCAGCCGAAGACATGGCGCGGAATCGCCCCATTGGCCCGTCGGCGGTTCAGCAGCAGCTCGCCGTGGAAATTCGCCAGTTGCTCGGAAAGATCGACGGCCAGCGAAAGCGATCGATCCGCCAGTTTGGCGGCCTCACCCGGCTCATGCAGCCGCCCCAGCGCGTCAGAAAACGCCTCCTGCGCCTGCCGGAACATCAGGGCATACTGGTCTGCCCGCGGGAAATCAAATAGATTCCAGTCTTCCTGCTTCTGGACAATCTTCATCAGCCGGCAGCGGGCCAGCTCCACGTTGAGGTTGTAGGGCTGCGGCCGCGGTTGCAGCCGCGTCGTTTCCATGTGGTACACGCCCTGCCCGGCCACCTCCCACAGCAGCGAGACGGCGACGGCATGTTCCTCGGTGAGGTTGAGCGAGAGCAGGCCGTTCTCGAATTTCACTTCCCCGGGAATGGGTACGCTTTCCGGTCCGACCGCCACAGCGTTGACGGGTGTAAAGTGAGCCAGTCGTTGGCCGTCGCGGTAGATTTCAAAGAGGATCGGCATGGCTGCGGGTCGCTGCGCCGCGCAGGTCCGGCGCATTGGAACATCTTATTCAGGCCCTTCGGCTCAAACAATCTTGCGACACCCGTTGCAAATGCCCGTGAGCGTCGTAGTGTGAACGCATGGCCGAAGCGATGCTTCGATCGGATCTGCCGTTCCATGTCCGCCGCGGCAAGGTACGCGACATCTATGACCTCGGCGAGTATCTGCTGATCGTTGCCACCGACCGCATCAGCGCTTTCGACTGCGTGATGCCCAATGGAATCCCCGAGAAGGGAAAGATTCTCACCGCCCTCAGTCTCTTCTGGTTCGACCTGTTCTCGCCTCAGTTTGAGAACCACCTGATCGAATCGGATGCTCACCACCTCCCGGCCCATCTGCGCCCCTTCGCCGATCAGATCGAAGGCCGAGCGATGTTCACCGTCAAGGCGGAGGTCGTGCCGATCGAATGCGTGGCGCGAGGCTATCTGGCCGGAAGCGCCTGGAAAGAGTATTGCGTTACCGGCACGGTCTGCGGCATCCGACTGCCCCCGGGGCTGAAGCAGTGCCAGAAGCTCCCGGAGCCGATTTTCACCCCCGCCACCAAGGAAGCCACCGGCCATGACCTGAACATCCCCTTTGATGAGGTCGTTCGCCGGGTTGGATCGCATATCGCCTCGGAACTCCGGGATCGCACGCTGACGCTCTACACCCGCGCCGCTGACTACGCCCGGGAACGCGGCGTGATCATTGCCGACACCAAGCTGGAATTCGGCCTGATGCCCGACCATCGCATCATCCTTATCGATGAACTGCTGACCCCCGATTCCAGCCGTTTCTGGCCGGCCGAGCGGTATGAGCCGGGCCGCGATCAGGAGAGCTTCGACAAGCAGTTCGTCCGCAACTTTCTGGAGCGGCTCAACTGGGACAAACGTCCCCCGGCGCCGGCGCTGCCCGAGGAGGTCGTCGCGGGCACCCGCAAGCGTTACATCGAGGCCTTCGAGCGGATCACCGGGCGGCATTGGCCGACGAGCTGGTAACCGCTTTTCTCACTTCCGGGCTGTGATACCATCGCTTCGATGGCCACCCTGACCTATCGAACCGCCGGCGAATCTCACGGCAAAGCCATCCTTTCGCTCGTGGAGGGCCTTCCCGCCGGGGTGCCGGTGGATCTGGACTTGATCAACAACGAACTCAAGCGTCGGCAAGGCGGCTACGGGCGGGGGGGACGTCAGAAAATTGAGGATGATAAGGCCGAATTCCTGACCGGCGTGCGAATGGGCCGGACGATCGGGTCGCCGGTCACGATGCTCATTCCCAATCGCGACTATCGACTGGACGATCCCACCGCCACACCCCCCCTGCACCGACCGCGACCCGGGCATGCCGATCTGGCAGGCTCGATCAAATGGCTGACTACCGACTGTCGCGAAACCCTCGAACGCGCCAGCGCCCGCGAGACGGCGGCGCGGGTGGCGGCCGGAGCACTGGCACGCTGCCTGCTCCGGCAGTTTCAGATTGATGTTATCGGCTTTGTGCGGGCCGTGGGGGATGTCACCGCGTCGATTCCCGAGCTGGACGATCCGACGGCTCCGCCGCTGAACTACGAACGATACGTTGCTCTGCTCAGCCGACGGGATGCCTCGGATGTCTACTGCCCCGATGAAGCCGCCTCCGGCAGGTTCCGGGATTTCATCACCCGCATGAAACAGGACAAGGACACCGCCGGCGGAATCGTCGAAGCCTGGGTGTTCGGCTGCCCCCCCGGCCTCGGAAGCTGCATGACCTGGGACGCCCGGCTGGACAGTCGGCTCGCCGCGGCGGTCATGGCAATTCAGGCCTTTAAGGGGGTGGAAATCGGCCTGGGGTTCGAATGTGCCCGTCGACCGGGGTCGCAGGTTCATGATGAAATCGCTTTCAACCCCGCGTTGCGGGATACACCTTCCCTCGGGTTTGTCCGAAAGACCAATAACGCCGGTGGACTGGAAGGCGGCATGACCAACGGGCAGCCCGTCATCGTCCGCGGAGCGATGAAGCCGATCAGCACGCTCGGCAAGCCCCTGATGAGCGTCGATCTGAACACCAAGGAACCCCGCGAGGCCGGCTGGGAGCGATCTGACATCAGCGCCATCGCCGCAGCCAGTGTCATCGTCGAGAACGTGGTTGCCTTCGAAATTGCCCGGGCGCTGGTGGAAAAATTCGGCGGCGATTCGCTGACCGAGATGCGGCAGAATTTTGATGCCTTCCTGAGTCTGGCACGTCGCCTGCCGCTGGATACGTGACGGGCTGAAATTTTTGGTCGGGGGTGCCAGCAGTCTTACAATCGCGGCGGTGCTGGCCCGCATCTACAGCCACATCCTCCTGGGGATTGAAGCCGACCTGTGCGAGGTGGAGGTGGATGTCTCAGCCCGAGGGGTTGAAAAGATCGTGCTGGTGGGACTGCCGCAGGCGGCGGTGAAGGAAAGCCTCGACCGGGTCCTGCAGGCTCTGGTCAACTCAGGTTTTCCCAGGCCGGCTCATCGTACGGTGATCAATCTGGCCCCGGCCGACGTGAAGAAGGAAGGCCCCAGCCTGGATCTGGCCATCGCCATCGGGTTGCTTCGAGCCACCAACACGATTCAATCCAACCATCACAAGGACTTTCTGATTGCCGGCGAATTGGCGCTCGACGGGCGTGTCCGCAAGATCAAGGGCGGGCTTCCCCTGGCGCTGCTGGCACGGCGCAAGCGCTTCCGGGGCGTCATTGTGCCGGCTGATAACGCGCTGGAGGCGGCCGTGGTGGATGGGGTTGAGGTCTACCCCGTCACCACGCTGGCGCAGGCCGTTGCATTCCTGAATGAGACACTTCCGCTGGAGCCTTTCCACCTCGACGGACAGGCGTATACCTCCTCGGCACAGTCCGAAACGTTGGATTTTGCGGATGTCCGGGGGCAGGAGGCTGTCAAACGGGCCATCACCATCGCCGCCGCCGGGCAACATAACATCTTGATGATCGGCCCACCGGGGACGGGCAAGACCATGCTCGCCAGCCGCTTGCCGGGCATTTTGCCCCCGTTGACGCGCGCGGAGTCGCTGGAAACTACCCAGATTTACTCTTCCGTGGGTCTGCTGCCCGATGGCGTGGCTCTGATGGACCTTCGCCCGGTGCGCGCCCCTCACCACAGTGCCTCGGCGGCTGCCCTGATCGGCGGGGGTGTGATCCCCCGGCCGGGGGAGGTATCGCTCGCTCACCATGGAGTGCTTTTCCTGGATGAGTTGCCGGAATTCAGCCGGTATGTGCTGGAAAACCTGCGTCAGCCGCTGGAAAGCGGCGAAGTGGCGATCGCCCGGGTCCATGGCTCGATCAAATTCCCCGCCCGGTTTATGCTGGTAGCCGCCACCAACCCCACGGCCAGCGGGCACGATCCGAAGGATCCCCGGCAGCGGGATCAGTATCTCTCGCGGCTTTCCGGCCCGCTGCTGGACCGGATCGACATTCATGTTGAGGTTCCCACCGTGCCCTATCGCGACCTGACCGCCAGACGCCCGGGAACCGACAGCGCCACGATGCGGCAGCAAGTGCTTTTTGCCCGTCAACGGCAGCGGGCTCGATTTGGCGACGACACGTTGAATTCACAGATGTCGGGCAAATTGCTGCAGAAATACGCCAGTCTCAGTGAATCCTGCCTGCTGCTGATGAAACAGGCCATGGAAGAATTGGGGCTTTCGGCCCGGGCCTATGACAAGGTGCGACGCGTGGCGCGAACCATCGCCGACCTGGACAATTCCGATGAAATCGCCGAACACCACCTGGCCGAGGCCATCCAATACCGCCTGCTCGACCGCCGGCATTGATTCCTGCCTCACAGTGCCCCCTCAAGCCCCGTGGTTTGCCGGCGACTCCTACCCGGCGGCGGTGCTTCACATTCTCCTAACAGTCAAATTCTACGGTGGCGCAGAATTTGTAATTTTTGCTTGAACCTTGAGCCGACACTGATACGGTGAAGTGCGGGCATCGGGCGCTTCGGCGCGGGGCGCTCTTGTTCCTCATGTCAAGCCCGCGCCATCCTTCACAATCCGAGGAACCACTATGCACGCTGGAGTGAACACTCAGCTGTCGGTCGGGCTTCGTGCGACGCATCAGTCGGTAAAAGCTTTTCTTCGTGGCAGAAAAGGACAACGATTTGGTGCACAAATTCAACCTTGTATGGAAGCCGTGGAAAGCCGTCGGTTACTCAGCGGCGGCGCGCTCGATACGACCTTCGATCTTGACGGAACCGTCACCACCGCTGTCGGCATCTTCGGCGCTGCCTGGACTGTTGCCGTTCAGCCCGACGGAAAGATCGTAGTCGCGGGTAGCCGGCTTGCCACGATCCCCGAGTTTGTCCTGGCTCGCTATAACACGGATGGTTCCCTGGATGCCAGCTTCGGAACGGGGGGAATCGTCACCACGAACTTCGGCAGCGACGCCTGCGAGGCCCGGGATATTCTCATCCAGCCCGACGGCAAGATCGTCGCCGCCGGCTACGCGACCGATCCGGCACATCCGTTCACCTACGACTTTGTCGTTGCCCGATACAACACCGATGGCAGCCTCGATTCCAGTTTCGGCTCCGGGGGGCGCGTGCGGACCGATTTCGGACCGGCCAGCGATGACCTGGCGTACGCCGCTGCGCTGCAGCCCGACGGCAAAATCGTCCTGGCCGGAGGGATCAATCTCACCGATTTTGGTCTGGTCCGCTACAACCCCGATGGCTCGCTCGACACAGCGTTCGGCAGCGGGGGTTTCATCACGACCAACTTCTCTGCTGCTAATGCCGTTGCCTACGGTATCGTTGTGCAGACGGACGGCAAGATCGTCGCTGCCGGTTATACCTCCGACCTCTCAGACCTGGATTTCGCGCTGGCCCGCTTTAACAGCGATGGCACGCTCGATTCCGGCTTTTCCGGCGATGGTAAAGTTACCGTCGATTTCGCCGGACCGCTCGATATCGCGTTTGACCTGGCGCTTCAGCCGGATGGAAAGGTCCTTGCCGCCGGAGTCTATCAGGACTTGGACGCCACGGGCGGCTTCGCTCTGGCGCGATTCGATACAACCGGCGCGCTCGACTCCGGCTTCGGCGTCGGGGGAACGGTGCATGCGGATTTCGGGGACGCCGATGATCTGGAGTTGGCCCGTTCGGTCGCGATTGCCTCCGATGGCTCGATCGTTGTCGCCGGGCAATCCACCGATCTGATCAGCGTTGCGGATTTCGCCGTTGCCCGATTCAGTTCTTCCGGGGCTGTTGACACCTCTTTCGGCACCTCAGGCCTCGTAACTACTGATTTTGCAGGCAATTACGACGAAGCGTTCGGCGTTGCCCTCCAGCCCGACGGCAAGATCGTCGCCGCCGGCTACACCTATGACGGTACCAATGGCTGGATTGCCGTCGCCCGCTACCTGCCCGGGACGGGATCGGGCAACACCGCTCCCAACGCCGACGCCGGCGGGCCGTATGCCATCTCCGAGGGCCAATCGCTGGTTCTTGACGCCTCCGGTTCTTCCGATCCGGAGCTGGACATCCTCAGCTATGCCTGGGACATCGACGGCGACGACGACTTCGACGACGGCGTGTCCGGAGTCTCTCCCACGGTCTCCTGGACCCAGCTTCAGTCGCTGCTGAGCAGCGACGACGGCAACCCCTCGGCTTCGTTCGTCGTGAAGGTGCGTGTGAGCGACGGGGAATTCACCGACGAAGCCTCGGCGACCGTCTCTTTGGGCAACACAGCTCCGACCGCCACATTATCTGGTGGTCCTGCCGCTTCCCTGTACAATCCCTCGTGGGTGCAGTTCACCGGCGCATCGGATCCCTCGGCCGTCGACACCATCGCCGGTTTCACCTACAGCTTCGATTTCAACAATGACGGTGATTTCACCGACCCCGGCGATATCGCCGCCACATCCAGCCCCACGGCCTCCTACACCTTCTCCAGCCCCGGAACCTACACCGTTCGAGGTCGCATCACCGACAAGGACGGGGGATTCTCCCAGTACACCACCACCGTCACTGTGACGGCCCCATCCACCACCGCTTCGGTCCTCCCCGATCCGCTGAATCCCAGCAAAAGCGCGCTGCTGATTTACGGCACCAGCTGCGCTGATGTGATCGTCGTCCTCGCCAACTCGCATGGGGCGCTGCACGCCGGTATCAGCGGAACCATCCAGTTCGGCACCCTTGCACCCCTGCCCGGAAAGCCGTTCGGGCGGGTCATCATCCATGGCAACGCCGGCAATGACATCATCGTGGTGGCAACGCTTTCGATCCCGGCAGCCGTTTTCGCCGGCACCGGACACGACAGTGTTCTCTCCGGCTGCGGGAACGACATGCTCGTCGGCGGCGAGGGCAACGACCGGCTGTACGCCAACAGTGGCAATGACCTTGTGATCGGAGGCAACGGCGCCGACGTCCTTCGCGGCGATGCCGGCAATGACGTGCTGATCGCCGGAACGACCGACTACGATAGCAACCTGTTTTCGCTTCATGCCATCGCCACCGGCGTTATCCCGCTTTCCACCAGTTTCATGCACGACGACTCCTCGCGAGACACTCTCACCGGCGGCCTGGGGACCGACCGCTTCTTCGCGAACCAGATCGACGGAGTGATCGCCGACATCGTCACCGATCAATCCGGATCTGAATCCTGGGAAGATCTCTCCTGAATCCTGTTACGACCGGCGTTTGCACCGGCACTGTCCACTGTCGCCCCGTTCCGGACGCCCAACCCGCCCGGAACGGGGTGTTTCGTTGCTGCAAGTGCCCCTCCCGCGAGCGCGCCGGCGGCTGCATCCTTCCAGCCGGGGCAGCCGGGCAATTCCACCCCTCCGGCCGAAATCGCGCCTTGCCTGTCACCGCCGGCGGTTTTTCGGGGGATTTTCCGGCAGGAATCGTCTATTCTTTCTCCCGCCATGATCGAGCGTCTCGAACGCCGCAAGCTTCTGGCGACGATCAACCTCGCCGGCAGCACCGGCAACGATTTCATCACCATCGCGATCGTGGATGGCCTGACACGCATCAGCAATACCGGCTCTCAGAGCCTCCTGGTCAACGGAACATCCACAATCCTGTCCAACCGCAGCAAGAGTTATGCCGGAATCGACGCGATCTCGGTCGATGCCGGCGCCGGGAACGACTCGATACAGATCGAATCTGCCGTCAACACCCCCACCACCCTGTTGGGCGGCAAGGGCAATGATTCTCTTCGCGGCGGAGCCGGCAACGACGTGATCTCCGGCGGTGACGGGGATGACACGCTGCTGGGGTTCCGAGGACGCGACACCCTCGAAGGTGCCGCGGGGAACGACCTGCTGCGCGGCGGCAGCGGTAACGACGTCCTGGCCGGTGACAACAACGTCTCCGACGGCAGCGACACCCTCTTTGGCGATGATGGAAATGACTCGCTGACCGGCGGTGGCGGCGGCGACGCCATCTACGGCGACGACAACGACGCCGACAAAACCGAAGACGGACAGGATACGCTTCGCGGCGGCAATGGCGTGGACTACCTCAATGGCAACGGCGGGGCAGACGTGATCTCCGGCGACGCCGGCGACGACTTCATCACCAACATCGACGGCAGTGTGGACACCATCGACGGCGGGACCGGAACCGACCGCGCAGAGCCGCCTTCGTTCGATGATGATGTCCTGACGGCCGTGGAACAGGAACAGAGCGTCATCAGCGCCAAGAATCTTGCCGGTTTCTTTGCCGTTTTTGACGGCACCACCGGCAACGACCGGATCACGCTGCGGCAGGACGGCGAGGTGTTCAGCTTCTCGTTCAACGGACTGCCCGTGCAGGTCACCCTGCAGGAGCTGCGCGAGCTGGCTGAGTCTCAAAGCGGAAGCGAGCAGCTCTTCGGGCTGGTGATCCGGGCCGACAATGGCAACGATCGGGTGGAAATCCTCACACCCACGACCCTGGCCCTTGAGGTGTACGGGGACGGCGGAGCCGACACGCTCATCGGGGGGCCCGGTGGAGAAACTCTCAACGGGGGACTGGGCAGCGACTGCGTCCTCGGGCAAGGCGGCGACGATGTCGTGCGCGGCGGCAGCAACGGCGACACCCTGATCGGCGGCGAGGGACGCGATACCCTCGTCGGCGACGGTGGCGACACCCGGAACTTCGCCGCCTTCGGGCCTGACGGCCCTGACATGATCTTCGGCAACGCCGGCATCGATGTGGTCAGCTATGAAGACCGCTTCGGTTCCGACGGCAGTGTCACCGTAAGCCTTGATAACCTTGCCAACGACGGCCGCGACGGCGAGGGTGATAACATCAACGCCGATGTCAACATCGTCGTGGGAACCGAAAATGACGACCTGCTGATCGGAAACGATCAGAATCAGACCCTTCGCGGGGGACCCGGCAACGACACCCTCCGCGGCCTGGCGGGCAATGACAGCCTCGAGGGCGACCTGCTCAATGACACCCTCAACGGCGGAAACGATCTGCTTGACGGTGGCAACGGCGACGACACCCTCAACGGTGGGGAAAGTCCGAGCGATGCCGATACCTTCCAAGGCGGGGGTGGCTTCGACACCGCCGATTATTCCCGTCGCATCGCCCCGGTGCTGCTGGGGGTCGCCGACGGGCTCGGGCATGGCGCCGTCGATACCGAATTCGACACCATCGAACTCGACATCGAAGGATTGATCGGGGGCAGTGGCAACGACATCATCGCCGGCTCTTCCCGGGCCAACCTTCTTGACGGGCGCGGCGGCAATGACTCCATCAACGGCGGCGGGGGGAACGACACGATTCTCGGCGGTGCGGGGAACGATTCGCTCCTGGGTGATTCCGGCAACGACACCCTCGATGGCCAGAGCGGCGCCGATCTGATGAACGGTGGCAGCGGAATCGATCTGGCGGATTATTCGACCCGCTCCCGCGGGCTGGTCATCAGCATCGATGACTCGGCCAATGATGGCGAGGACCTCGGGGAAGAGGGCGACAATGTCACCTTCGATACCGACAACATCTCCGGGGGCAGCCGCGGCGATCAGATCACCGGTTCCGGTCGGGCCAACACAATCCTGGGCAACTCGGGGGGTGATACGATCTTCGGCGTCGGCGGCGATGACAGCCTGGTCGGGGGCGAGAACTCCGACCAGCTTTTCGGCGGCAGCGGCAACGACACCCTCCGCGGCAACGGCGGGGCCGACACCCTCGACGGCGCCAGTGGCAACGATCGCTTTTTCAATCGGGATTCTGACGGCTTGCAGGACCGGATCTTCGGTGGCAGCGGTAACGACACGGCCGACAACCCCTCGACCGACAATGATCTGCTCGAAAGCGTGGAGAACGTGGTTGGCTGAAGCGTGCCGAGGATCGGCCAGGTGAGCCAAGCGAACCTCCCCGGGGCCGCCAGCGGGGTGGCATCGGCTCACCGGTTGGTCAGCCGGCTGTCGCGATGTAGGGCAGCAGGCTCATGTAGCGCGCCCGTTTGATGGCGGTGCTGATCATGCGCTGCTCCATGGCGGTGGCTCCGGTCCGCTTGCGGGACTGGATTTTGCCATTGGCGGTCATCATCTTCCGAAGGCTCTCGGTGTCCTTGTAGTCCACGTAGATCTTGCCCGATTCAGAAACCCGGGTGATCTTCAGCCGGGGCTTGGTGAAAGTCTGAAATTCCCGTTTTTCGCGTTTTTCGTCGGTTCGGGCCATGGGGTTGTTCAACCTGCCTGCAAAATCAAGGGCGAGAAATGTATCCATCGGCCGGGGCAAATGCAAGTGATACCCCAAGAGGCACGTATGCAGGGGTGTAAGCGATCAACCGGGCACCCATGGCGAATCGTTCCAACCTCATCATCCGGCTGAGTGTTCGGCAAACCACTTCTCCCAGGCAGAGTCCCCAGCCCCGGCCTTCGAGGAACTGCGCCCTGCGCCACCTCCGGGGGTTGGAGCTGGTGCGGTTAACTGGACGCTCGCCCGGCTCATCGCGAAACTCCCCCACGGGCCGGTGCGCCGGCAGCTGAACCGCCAGGTTCCTGAAATCAGAAGCCCTGGAGGCCCGAATGACCGAGACTCTTGGCGCGGAAACCTTACGCGACCTGCTTGCCCTCTCCAATCCACACGCGGTGAACGCCATCGTGGAAGATGCGCACCCGCGCGACATCGCCGAGGCGGCCGCGGACCTCGACGATGACGAACTCTGGTCGTTTCTGACTCAGCTCAATCCACCGTTGCGGGGACTGGCCTTTTCCCATCTTCCGCTGGAGCGGCAGGCGCGGCTGATTGCGACACACTCTCCCTCCGAAGCGGCCGATGTGCTGGAGGCCATGCCCTCCGATGATCGGGTGGATGTGGTTCAGGAACTCGATCCGGAGGTGCGCGAGCACGTTCTTTCGCAGATGGAAGACCGTCTGCGGCGCGATGTCGAGAAGCTGGAAGCCTACGAGGAAGGCACGGCCGGTTCGGTCATGAGCACCGACGTGGCGACGCTGCGCGCCGACATGACGGTTGATGAAGCGGTGGCGCGCCTGCGCGAGCTGGCCGCGTCCAAGGAAACGATCTACTACAACTATGTGGTCGACAACGAGGGTCGGCTGCTCGGCATCGTGTCCCTGCGCGATCTGGTCACGGCGCCGGCCGGCTCGATTCTGCGCGAGGTGATGAACGAGAAGATCGTCAGCGTGAGCGTGAGCGATCCCATGGAGCAGGTCGCTCAGAAGATTCGTGAATATGACCTGCTGGCGATGCCCGTCATCGATTCCACCGGTCGGCTGGCGGGAATCATCACCGTGGATGATGTGCTGGACGTGGCCGAAGAGGAAGCCACCGAGGACTTCCATAAGCTCGCTGCCACGGGCCTCGGAGGCGCAAGCCTCAAAGAAGCGGGCCTGTGGTTTCTCTATCGCCGGCGGATCGTGTGGCTGCTGGCGCTGGTGTTTGTCAACGTGCTGTCGGGCGCGGGGATCGCGGCCTTTGAGGAAACGATTCAATATGTCGTGCCGCTGGTGTTCTTTCTGCCGCTGCTGATTGGCTCAGGGGGCAATGCCGGTTCCCAGTCGGCGATGCTGATGGTTCGTGCTCTGGCCACGGGCGATGTGGTGCTGGGAGACTGGTTTCGAATGCTGTTGAAGGAACTGACGGTAGCGGTGGCTCTGGGAGCGACGATGGCGGCCGGGGTTTCGGTGATCGGGGCATTCCGGGCACCGGAAGTCGTCGGGGTGGTGGCGGTGACGATGATGGTGATTGTTCTGATGGGGAGTCTGATCGGTCTTTCACTTCCGTTCCTGCTGACGCGGCTGAATCTGGACCCTGCTGCCGCCAGTGGACCGTTGATCACATCCTTGGCCGACATTTGCGGTGTGCTGATTTACTTCAGCATTGCGACGTACATGCTTCGCGACCACATTGCCGCCGCCCGCGCCGCCGCCGGTGCCGGGTGAATTTGGGTAATCCGGGGGTTCTGGATAAATTGCATCCGACGTCAGCACCGATCCGACCGAACCATCGGTCCCGAGGCGAAGCGTAGTCGATGGATCGAGGGACAAGGCGTGCTCGGAATCACCCGTTCGGTCGATCAGGTCCCTTCTGGCGCTGGCTCCGGCCCGCCGAAGACGAGCTTCCACGCCTCAAACGTGTTCACGTGCACCTTCACGACCTGCGAGGTATCGTGAGTGTACCCCCCGGCAAGGACCCAGGCGATCGGCAGATCATGTTCCCGGGCAAACTCGAAAACCCGACGGTCTCGGGCCAAGAGGTCTGCATGATCCAGATTCAGCGGGGAATAGGGATCGAACTTCAGTGGGTCTGCCCCAGCCTGATAGAGCAGCAGATCGGGGCGACCCCGCCGCAGTAATTCGGGCAGCGCCTGATCCATGATCTGCAACAATGTGGATCGATCGCACCCGGCCGGCAACGGGAAGGAGCGATGATTCTCGCCGTCCTCGTGTCGTGGAGTGGAAACGTCGCGATATGCGACATTCTGCCAGTAGTCATTGCCGTAGATGCTGACGGCGGTGACCCACGGGCGTGTTCGGGCGAGCAAGGCCGTGCCGTTTCCGTAATGTAAGTCCATGTCCAGAATGGAGATACGGGTGATTCTGCCCTCGGCCCGCAGCGCCTCGGCCGTCACGATTAACCCGTTGAACGTGCAGAACCCCTCCCCGCGTTCGGCATGGCTGTGGTGAAACCCACTGACCAGCGCCGCAGCCGACCCATCCAGCAAGGCTTGCTTTGCCGCGGCAAGGCACCCCCCGCTGGTGAGCAGGACGGATTGCCATAACTCCTTGCTCCACGGGAACTTCTGGCTTTCTGCCAAGTCGCGGGGTTGACCGGTTTTGATCGCCTGAATGTAGCCCGGGGTGTGAACGCGCAGGAGGTCGGCCTCGGTTACCGGTTCGGGGGTCAGAAGCTTCACCCAAGGAAGCTTGCTCAATTCCTGAGCCACCATGGAGAACTTGCGCATCGGCATGATGTGCGCTCCGATGTCCACGGCGTAGCCTGGGTGATAGTAAGCACTTATCATCACTGGACTTATACCCGTTTAAAGGGTCGGCGGGACCAGTTGCACCGTCTGGTCTTCCGGAGGGTAGCGCTCCAGAGTCTTCCATGCCGCCGACATGTCCTGCGGGCGGAAGTGCACACCGTACATGTGATACAACGCTTCCACGATCAACCGCACTTCGCGGCCGGTGATTTCCCGCTCATGCTCGCGCGCTACCCGACGCAGCACCAGAGAGAAACGCACCGGAGCCGGCCCCCCACTGGCGTCGATTCGCGCCGCCGGACGAAAATCCGGCTGGTAATAGTCGATCACCGCAGGATCGACCTTCAAAAAGCCCGCACGCTCATACGATCGAAGCCGCTTGAGGCTCATCGGATCGTCCGGGTTGGGGTGGTCCATCTCCGCCACCAGCGTGATGATCGGGGGTGAAGCTGGACCGAGCCCTGCGGCCGCGTGGCACTGCCGGGCAATCTGCAAGGGAAGCGCCCTGAGCCAGGCGGCCAACCCTCCCCCGCGGAAATCGACATCGACCAGAGCATGCGACAGGTGCACGTACACCTGCTGCGGATGCTGCCGATGCAACATGGCAGTGCAGTCGCGCACGGCGACGGGCACCCCATCCTTGCAGATGGCGATCATTCGATACAGGAAGCTGCATCGATCGGTGGGGCGGGATGGATCCCAGGCGAGGCGAGCGATGATCACCCCCTGTTGTTCCATCGCGTGATGATGCGAGAATTCTTCCCACAGTTTCTGGTAGCATGGCTCAAACAGCGGATGCTCCGGCCGGTCGATCAGGTGAACCGTCAGACCGGAAAAATCGAAGTCTGCCCATCGGCGGTCGCCGGGGGCCAGATCGGCCGGGTCGATCACAAGAGCCTCGTCGGAGCCAGAGTCAGGCATGAATATGACTTATTCTAACCACTTCCTGCGGTGCGCGATCGAAAGGCAAGGGTAAGCCATGAAAGCCTGGTTGCTGGATCGGCTCGGAGAAGGTATCGGCACCCTCCGGATCGGGGAAATCCCCGATCCTCAGCCGGCCGCTGGTGAGGTCGTGCTCGATCTGGCATATGCAGCGATCAACCCTGCCGACCGGTATCTGGCGGAGGCGCAATACCCGGCCAAGCCGTCGTTGCCGCATATTCTCGGGCGCGACGGGGTGGGGACCGTCTCGGCACTTGGCCCGGGGGTGGAGGGCATCGGAGTGGGAGAAAAACGGATCATTGTGCGCAGCGAGATCGGGGTGAACCGCCCGGGGACTTTCGCCGAGCGGGTGGCGGTGCCCGTGGAATCGCTGGTGCCCGTTCCGGCCGGGTGGAGCGACTCGGAGGCGGCCGGAGCGACCTTGGTGTATCTCACGGCCTGGCAGGCACTTACGCAATGGACCGACCTGCCGGAACCGGCCGTGGTGCTGGTGAGCGGTGCCTCCGGAGGGGTGGGACTGGCAGTGACTCAGCTGGCCGATGCCGCAGGGCATACCGTCATCGGACTTTCCCGTTCCAGCGAAAAGTCGGCAGAGCTCCTGAAGCAGGGAGCCACCTTCACGCTCGATCCGAACGATCGTGACTGGGTGAGAAAGCTCAAGGATCTCCTGGGGAACCGCCGGGTCGATCTGGCCGTGGATAACATCGGCGGAGAAACCTTTAACCAGATGATCGATACACTCGGTCAGAACGGGCGGGTGAGCTGCGTGGGTCGGTTGGCCGGACCGGTGCCGCAATTCAACACGGCCAGCCTGTTTTTCCGGCGGATCCAGATTCGAGGCGTCGCGGTGTACAGCTATCGAGCCGCCGAGAGCGCTGCGATCTGGCCACAGATTGTCCAGCGGCTAGCCAGGCGCAATTACCGTCCGCGGGTGGATTCGGTGTACGATTTCGACAAGCTGCCGGTGGCTTTTGCGCGGCTCGCCGCCGGACCGATGGGAAAGGTGCTGATCCGAATCCGCGGCACCGAGTGTCGGCCGACGGGCCGATGACATGGGCGCCGCGGCTTCGCGTGCGGGAGTGTCTGGCCCGCCGGAGGGAATCATGTCCTCGCTCACTGCAACCCCACAATGGAAAGCCCTGGTTGATCATGCCCGCGTGATTCGCGGTTTGCACCTGCGCGATCTGTTCCGGCAGGATCCGGGACGGTTCGCGAAGTTCAGTGTCCGCTTCCACGACCTGCTGCTGGATTACAGCAAAAACCGCATCACCGAAGAAACGATGCGACTCCTGTTCGACCTGGCTCGGGCCACGGGTGTACAGAAGCTGCGCGATGCCATGTTCGCCGGGGAAAAAATCAACATCACCGAAGATCGAGCCGTGCTGCATATCGCGCTGCGCAACCGCAGCAACCGGCCGATCTTCGTCGATGGCCGCGATGTCATGCCCGAGGTCAACGCCGTGCTGCAGCACATGCGGGAATTCACGGAAGCCCTGCGCCAGGGTCGATGGAGGGGCTTCAGTGGCAAGCCGATCACCGATGTGGTGAACATCGGCATCGGCGGCAGCGACCTGGGACCTGCGATGGTCTGTGAAGCCCTCAAACCCT
>JAVQWE010000009.1:0-1421 GCA_033579175.1 Phycisphaerales bacterium
TGGTTGCTTCCCCTGAATTGTGACGCGGATCCACCGCGTGAAGGTGCAATTCGACCCGAAATGTGCGTCCGCGACTTCGGGCAATACGGCATTCCCGCGGTGGTTTGCAGTGATGACGGCAGTATCGGCTACAGAGGCTTCGTCACCGAAGCTCTGGAGCGCTTTCTGGATGAGCGAAGCATTTCGAATTCCTCGGCCGTGATCTACACCTGCGGCCCGGAGGCGATGATGAAGCGTGTGGCCGCGATTGCGCTGGCCCGGTCGATCCCCTGCCAGGTGGCGGTGGAACGTGCCATGGCCTGCGGCATGGGAACCTGCCAGAGCTGCTGCATCCGCGTCCGGAAGCCGGACCCCGCGCAGGTGCCGCTGCCAGGTCAAGACTGGTGCTATCGACTGGCCTGCACCGATGGACCGATCTTCAGCGCCGCAGAACTGCTGTGGTAGCCGGCCGCTGGTGCTCTGGTGGTGGGTGGACCTGCCCGAAGTGAATGCTCTGGAGCCCAGGTACGCTACCGCCGTCAGCCGCTTGGTTTGAGCGATTCCCGGTCACTCTCTGCGGTGAAGGGTGGGAGGATCAACGAAAGGCGATTCCAGAGGTTCAGTCATCGCGGCATTGTCCGTAGCGCCAAGCGATCAAGGCAAATGGACCGTCCGGGCAGCGTTGGATGTGGGCCGAGCCGATGCGGAGGGCCGCTTCATGGACGGCGGCAGCGAAATGCCTTAGAAAACGGGTGTGGCCGATCTGACGACCCATCTGGCGGGGCTGAAACTGAAGAATCCCACGATGACCTGTTCGGGGACTTGCGGTTATGCCTTCGAATACGCCGATTTTCTCGATCTTTCGGAGTTAGGGGCATTTGTCACGAAGTCCATCACTCTGGAGGAGCGCGCGGGGAACGAGCCGACGCGCATCGTGGAAACGCGGGCGGGGATGCTGAATGCCATCGGGCTGGCCAATGTCGGCTTGAAGCGTTTCCTGGATGAGAAGGTGCCGCTGTTGCGAAAGATGCCGTGCCCGGTGGTGGTGAACGTTGCCGGCCATTCCTTCGACGATTACGTCGAAACCTGCGGCGCGATGAACGACCTGGATTGCGTGCAGGGGGTGGAGTTGAACGTGTCCTGCCCAAACGTCAAGGACGGCTTGACCTTCGGCACCAACCCTGCCCGACTGCAAGAGCTGGTGCGGGAGGTCAAAAAGGTTCTGTCGCGCAAGCCATTGATGGTGAAGCTGTCTCCGAACGTCGAAGACATCGCGGTAACGGCCCGGGCGGCTGTGGACGGTGGGGCGGATGTGTTGACCCTGGTGAACACGTTCACGGCGATGTCGATCGACATTTACAAGCGGCGGCCGCGGCTGGCGAATGTCACGGGGGGTCTGTCCGGTCCGGCAATCAAGCCGATCGCTGTCCACATGGTCAGCC
>JAVQWE010000009.1:1431-2898 GCA_033579175.1 Phycisphaerales bacterium
TCGACAGGTTGCCCGGTCGGCCGGGGTGCCCATCGTGGGCATGGGCGGAGTGCAGACGTGGCAGGATGCCGCCGAATTCATTCTAGCCGGCGCCAATGCCGTGGCGGTGGGGACCGCGTTGTTTGTTGATCCGGCGGCGCCGAACCGCATCTGTGCCGGTCTGCGGGACTGGATGAAGCAGCAGGGGGTCAATCGGTTGAGCGATCTGGTGGGGGCGGTGGAAATGCCCGGGGATCAGCCCGCGAAGACACCGTACCCGTGAATCGGAGGTGTTCGGAATGATTGTCCGCAGGCTCCGTTCAAGGGTACAATCGAAGCCGGATTTCGAGGGCGACCGCCATGTCTGCCGCCGTCACTCAGCCTGTGCCTGTTCCGCAGGAGGCCTTCGGGCAGACGGGGATTCGTGAATACCTGGGCACGGCAAGTGTTGTGATGTGCGCCGCGGGGGTGGCGCTGTGTCTGAGTATGTGGGTGCGCAGCTACTTCACGATCGACATGATCGAGCTTTTCCATGAAGACTCGCGTACCCTGTTGCATTCCCTCAACGGTCGATTCGTGATTGCGCGGGCGTCTAGCGGGGGGAGTCCGTCGGCCTTGTGGTTGTACAACAGTCGGCCGTTCTACCGATCAAGTTTCCGGGACAGTTGGCAACCTTCGATCTGGAAGACGATCGGTATCGAAGCTTCCCGTCCTCCGAGCAACCGACAAGGGGTGTATTGGGTGTTGCGGGTCCGCTGGCCGACCGCCGGGGCCATTCTGCTTATCTGGCCGATGGTGCACGTGCTGCGTCAGTTTCGCAATCGTCCGGCGCGATTACCATCGGAGACATCGACCTACTGCGCCCGCTGTGGGCGTCCGGTGACGCAAGCCATGCGGCAATGCGCCTGCTGCGGGCGGCCGCTTGGAGCGATGGTCGGCGTTCGTGAGGATTCGGGGAAGCGCCCGGTTCTTCGATGGACCGGGCTGGTGGCTCGCTGAGGCCTGCGCGGTTCAACGTTGCAGCGGTCTCAAGGCGGTGCCAGAGGGGGTCGGCTGCAATTCCCTCATTTGCCCAGATTCTCTGGATTCAACCCCGCCAGCTCGGCCGGCACGAATCGCCCATCCTTCCGAACCAGGGTTTGATCGAACCAGATTTCCCCCCCGCCAAATTCAGGTCGCTGAATGCAGACCATGTCCCAATGAATCTGGCTCTTGTTGCCGTTTCCGCAGTTTTCATAGGCCTGTCCGGGGGTGAAATGAAAGCTGCCGGCGATTTTTTCATCAAACAGCGTGTCTTTCATCGGGTGAAGCACGTGCGGATTGAAGCCAAGGCTCCATTCGCCGATCCTGCGGGCACCTTCGTCGCTGTCGAGGATCTCGTTGAGCTTCCGTGTAGTATCGGCGGTGCCGGCGGTGGCGTCGACGATCCTGCCGGATTTCAAAACCAGCCGGATGTTGTTGAATGTGGTTCCCCGATACAGGGTTTCA
>JAVQWE010000009.1:2908-18402 GCA_033579175.1 Phycisphaerales bacterium
CGTCGGGCAGGTGAAGCACTCTCCATCGGGAATGTTGCGCTCCCCAAAACACGGTTGGGCTCCGATGCCTTTGATACTGAACGTCAGGTCGGTTCCCGGGCCTTTGATCCGCACCTGGTCGGTGCGCTGCATCCACTGTTCCAGCGGACGACAGGCTTCCTGCATTTTATGATAATCAACGCCTGTGCACACCCGGAAATAAAAGTCCTCAAACGCTTCCGTGCTCATTCCGGCCAGTTGCGCCATCGCCGGATGCGGCCAGCGGAGGACAACCCAGCGGGTCTTCTTCACCCGCGTCTCGCTGTGAACCTGATGCCACCAGAACTTTTCATACAGGTTCTGCCGCTCCGGCGGAACATCGCTCATTTCGCTGACATTATGGCTGCCCCGGACGCCGATGTAGCACTGCACCCCCTCCATCCGTTGTTTCTCCACCTCGGCGATGAAACGCATCTGCGATTCGCTGGCCGCTGCGACAAGGGCGCGCAACACCCTCTGGTGATAGGTGGAAACCAGCGGTTCACCCCCGGCGGCGGCGACGGTGCGAATCAGTTCCACGGTGAAGTCGGTGGGGATGTCGAACGCCTCGATGAGTACTTTCTCGCCGGGCTTCACTTTGCAGGAATGGTGAACCAGAATACGCGCCAGATCGGTGAATCGGGGGTCTTTCATGGCTGTCGCATCCTACCCGCCCGGCGGTCGCTGTCGACGCCGCATGGGCTTTCCCCCGGCATCGGGCCACAAGCCCCGCACGTCCGCCCGGCGAGGGGCATTTCATGACCGGCGGTAATAATTCCGCCGCGGTTGCGTCTGTAGAATTGAAGCCGGTGGATGTCTCTGCTCTCTTTGATACCGTCTGGAGGTATGCATTATGCGACCGTTGGAACGCATCGAATGGCTGGAAACGCGAACACTGCTGGCGGCAACGCTCAACGATGGCTTGTTGCTGGTGACGGGCGAGGCTGATACTGCCAATGTCATCCAGGCGGGCATCAGCGGGGGCGACCCGACGAAATTTGAAGTCACCCTCAACGGCACGGAGTTTGATTTCAACACCGCGGACGTGGAAGTCGTGCAGATCATCGGGGGTTCCCAGAATGACAGCCTGACGCTGGACGACAGCACCAGCATCCGGCACTTCATTCGCGGTCTGGGGGGCAATGACACGATCGTCGGCGGCGGAGGGCGCTCCAATCTCCGGGGCGACACCGGGGATGATGTCATCACCGCCAACGGCACACGGAACTTCATCTTCGGAAACGACGGCAATGACCTGATCACGGGCGAGTCTTCCGGTCGGAACTACGTCGTGGCGGGCGACGGGGCCGATACCGTCACCGGCGGCGACCGGCGCGATGTGATCTTCGGCAACGGTGCGGCCGATTCGCTTGCCGGAGGCAACGGCGCCGACCTGATCTTCGGCGGGCGCGGCAATGACACGATTCTTGGCGGTGACGGCGATGACGCGCTGCTTGGAGGTGAGGGCAATGATTCGATCACCGGAGGCGATGGCAACGACAAGCTCTGGGGGATGGCGGGTGCCGATACGCTCGCGGGCGGCAACGGGGAGGATCGATTGTTTGGCGGGCCGGGAGTCGATCTGATCGACGGTGGAAGAGGCACCAACGTCGTACGTGAAGGTGAGGCGCCGAACATCGCCGCCGTCGTTGACGAGGTGAACTCCGCCACGATCTGAGATTCTGTCGGGCGGGGCGGCAGACTGATGCGGAGCGACGCAAAAGACGGCCGGCAACGTCCGCCGGGCGCTGGGGCTGTCGGTTCCCTCGATGCCACCCGACCGCATCCGACTGACCAGGAAGGTGCACGGCGTGTGGCACCGTCCCCGCGGCCGAAGGCGGGGGCTTCGGGCACTTGTCACGGTTGGGGGGCTGGCTGCGTCGACCGGGGGCGCAGGTGACGCCGCCGGTTGATCCGACCGGCAATTAATGCAGTTTCAAGGCCGTCGCCACCTCGTTGCGATACGGCTCTGCGACGTGCAGCCGTCGAAAGATCAACTGCCTGTTCATCGCCGCCGCTGCCGGTGAAATGGCCGCAAAGGGGGTGAGGCGACCGTCGGGCGCGCAGACCATGATCTCGCTGCTCTGGTCGCGGGCATCGGGGGCATAGGTCTGGTAGGGAGTGTCGGCCACTTCATCGAAGAATGCATCGTAAGTCGGATCCCCCCCGGCGCGTTCGATCGCCTGCCCGGCGCGCCGGACGGCGTGGGCGGCGTCTTCGGTGGAGAGGTGGGTGAGATCAAAAGTCTTATATAACTTTCGACACAGCAGACCGCGACAAAGCCGCGCCAGGGTCGCATCCTCGCAGTTCTCCCAGGCCTTGAAACACTGCAGAACCGAAACATCGTCCAGCTGCTGGAATTCGTCGTGATTCAGTGCGTGCCCGCGGAGCGTCTTGCAGACCGGATGCTCACGATCCGGCCAGGGCAGTCGATCCTGCACAGCCAGTCGGCTGGCCCGCTGCAACGCCAGTTTCACCATTCCTTCGGCGGCGCGGACCACCTTGTGGAAGTAGACGTTCCGATACATGTGATATCGCGCCTGCAAGTAGGCTTCGACCGCACTGACGCCTTTCCACTGCACTGCCAGCCGGCGCGAGGCAGGGTCGAGCGTCAGTGCCTGAAGCAGCCAGCGGAGGTCATATTCGCCATACCGGCAACCGGTCATCAGGTTGTCGCGGAGCAGGTAGTCAAGCCGGTCGGCATCCAATTGGCTGGAGAGGATATCTCGAACATACTGCGGCCCCTGTCCATCAAGCATCGCGGCCACACGCGCCGGCAGGGACGGATCGGCCTTGCCAAGCACCTGGTTGACTTCACCAAGCGGGTCGAGAATGGTCTGGCGGGTAACCCGTTCATGTCTGATCCCGCTGACTCGCTCAAACACGTGGCTGAACGGGCCGTGGCCGAGATCATGCAAAAGAGCAGCGGCGAGGCAGGCAAGGCGGTCTTCGGGGGAGATGGGGAAAGCATCGGCGAGTCGGTCGAGCATCCGGCGTGCGGTTTCCAGCACTCCGAGACTGTGGCTGTAGCGAGAATGATCGGCCCCCGGATAGGCCAGCGAGGCCATGCCCAATTGCCGGATGCGGCGAAGCCGCTGGAACTCGGCGGCGTTGATCAGCCGGAACAGCAGCGCATCTTCCTCGCGGTGCACTCGAAAGGCGATGACGTCATGAACCGGGTCGCGGATGAGTTTCTCTGCCATCGAAGCCGATGGTAAGCGGATTTCCCTCAGTTCTCACTTGCCCTCTACCCGCGCCACATGCTACATTACGGGCATGAACCGTCACGACGCGATCATCCGAACCATTATTGGCCCGGAGAGCAGCGGGTAGGGTGATCGTCTGATCAAGAAGAATTTCGACACCCTGCCCCGACGGCAGGGTGTTTTGTTTTCGGAGGATGCGTTCTGGGTTAAGTCCACGGACGGTTTCGTGATTGTCCTGAGGCTCAGAGGCGGGCGATGCAGTCCCGCGGGGGATGCCGCTGATCCGGCACCGATCCAAGGTCAGCCCCGATCGCCCAGTAGCGAGCTTTGTCACGAAGGCAGATTCAGGATCATGGGTTGGGTAATTCAGGAAAGATGGATAATCTGGCGAATCGAAAAGACACTGATTTGGCAGAGATTTGCGGTGCATCCAAGTAATCACCCCGTCGACCAAGCGAGTTCTCATGCGGATTGAAATTTACGACACGACCCTGCGCGACGGCACGCAAGGGGAAGGATTCAACCTTTCCCTGCAGGATAAACTGCAGATTGCGGCAAAGCTTGATGAGCTGGGGGTGGACTGCATCGAGGGTGGCTTCCCGTTTTCCAACCCCAAAGACGAGGCCTTCTTTCGCGAGATACGATCGGTTCGGCTGAAAAACAGCAGGATCGCCGCCTTCGGCATGACCCGGCGACGAGGTATGAAAGCTGCCGAGGATCCGGGGCTGCGGGCGTTGCTGGCCGCGGAAACACCGGTGGTTACCGTCGTAGGCAAATCCAGTGAATTTCAGGCCTCGCGGGTGCTCAATGTCGATCGCGCCGAGAATCTTGCGATGATTCGCGACACCGTTCGGTTTCTCCGTGACGCCGGCCGGGAAGTGGTTTACGACGCTGAGCATTTCTTCGACGCTTTCAGTGCCGATCCGGAATATGCCCTGCAGACGGTTCAGCAGGCCGAGCATGCCGGCGCCACCACGGTTTGCCTCTGTGACACCAACGGAGGTTCACTCCCCGAGCGGATTGAAGCAGGGGTTACCGCAGTCCGACAGCGCTGCGGGGTGAAGATCGGCATTCACACTCATAACGATTCGGGTCTGGCCATGGCAAACGCGCTGGCGGCTGTCCGGGCAGGCGCGACGCACGTGCAAGGGACGATCAACGGCGTGGGCGAGCGCTGCGGGAACATGGACCTTCTGCCCTTGATCGCGACGCTGGCTCTGAAGCTGGGGCACGAAGTGCTGCGTCCCGGAGCGTTGCGCCGGTTGACGGAGGTCAGTCGGTATGTGTACGAGATTGCCAACATGCACCTGAACCCCGGGCAGCCCTACGTGGGTTCTTCCGCCTTTGCCCACAAGGGGGGCATGCACGTGCACGCCGTGCAGCGCGACCCGGGAACGTATGAGCACATCGATCCGGAACTGGTCGGCAACACCCGTCGAATTCTGGTCAGCGAACTTTCCGGGCAATCGAACATCGCGGCCAAGGCGGGCAGGAAGTTAAAGCTCTCCTGAGAAAAGTTCTGGAACAGGTGCAGGACCTCGAGCACGCCGGCTATCAGTTTGAGGCTGCCGAGGCCAGCTTCGAACTGCTGCTGCGACGGCAGATCGGTCGGCACCGTCGGTTCTTTGACCTGATGCATTATCGGGTTGAGGTTGCCCGCACAGACGGCCAGGCTCCCATCGCCGAAGCCACGGTCAAGCTGAAGGTGAACGAAACAACCGAGCACACTGTGGCCGAAGGCAATGGCCCGGTGGATGCCCTCAACCAGGCTCTGCGGCGGGCGATCCGATCACATTTCCCGGCGGTGGAAGAAGTGCACCTGATCGACTACAAAGTGCGGGTGATCAACGCACGGGCTGAAACTGCCGCGGCCGTGCGGGTTGTGGTGGAATGGCGACGTGATCTGCCAGACGGCGGGCGGGAGCGCTTCGGCACCATCGGCGTCAGCAGCAACATTATCGACGCGTCATGGCAGGCGATTACAGATGCCTACGAGTATCATCTGGTCCACGTGGAGGAAGCCCGCGCAGACCGGTAAGCGGCATTCCCGGCGGGGCAGGGATGTCATTGCACGCCTCCTCCGACAGCCTTCCCCCGCTCAATACAGCCGTGATTATGGCGTCTGAGGTCGCCAAAGAGGGCCTGAGCGTTGACTCTGAGAGTGTCCCCGGGGCGCGTCTGCGGCGGCGCGGATCGCCTGGCCCGGCTGGCCCCCAGGGGGCAGGCGCATGCCGTCGGGCGGCGCATTCGACAACTGTGGTGATGAAACATGCAACCGCTTGACTTGCCAGCCGACCGCATCCCCCGCCACATCGCCATTATCATGGATGGCAACGGGCGCTGGGCGGTTCGGCGGGGGCTGGAACGGATTCAGGGGCACAGAGAAGGCGCCAAGACCGTTCGACGAATCGTCACCGAGTGCGCCCGTTTGCGCCAGCATCACGGGTCACCGGATTATCTCACGCTGTATTCCTTCAGTCTGGAGAACTGGAAGCGGCCCACCCGTGAGGTGGGGTTCCTGATGGAGATGTACGTTGAATACCTTCGGCGGGAGCGCGAAACCATGATGGAGAACAACATCCGCTTCGCGCAGATTGGCCGCATGGACAACCTGCCGGAGGGTGTGCTGGAAGAGGTGGAAATCACGCTGCGACAGACCCGGGGCAATACCGGTCTGACCCTCGTGCTGGCCCTGAACTATGGCAGTCGGGCAGAGATTACCGATGCGGTCCGAGCCATCGCTCAACGCGTCCAGCGAGGCGAGTTACAGCCGGCCGAGATCGATGAGCAGACCGTCAGCGATCACCTGTACACCGCCGCAATGCCCGATCCCGACCTGCTCATCCGCACGGCCGGCGAAATGCGCGTCAGCAACTATCTGCTCTGGCAGATCAGCTACGCCGAGTTGTTCGTCAGTGAGGTGCTTTGGCCAGACTTTTCCGAGGCAGACCTGCACACAGCGATCCGCGAGTTTGCCCGGAGAAACCGTCGGTTCGGGGCGCTGGATCACACGAACACACTGCGCTGAGAGACCATCACCGTCGGTGCCAGGCGTATTCTTTGTCTTCGAGGGTCACACGGTGATCGCCGGCGACGGCGATGATCCGACCCCGTTCCCCGCGCTCAAACCCCAGTTTCTGGCCGCGACGAAGCGGGTAGGTGACGACGGGGAGTCTGGCCGTCATGGAATACAGGGAATAGTCACCATCCTCAATGACTTCGATGATCTCGGGTTCGCCGCCGCGCTCGTAACTTAACAATCTTGTGCTGGCAGGTCCGGCGCAGCCGAAGAGTCCGGCAAGGATGATCGCCAGCAGGGATGAATGTTTCATCAGGCGTTCCTTTGGCTGTTGCGGGTCGACGGGCGGTAATGCACTCCAGCTTTTGCCACGAGGTACCCGGCGACGATACTCTCTGCCGGCTCATGGAACAGGCCTTGAGGAACCGGCTGACGTACGGCCCGCTGATGCTCGCGGGGCTGCTGGGCCTGCTGGCGTTGGATCATTACGCGCAGGTCTGGACGATTCAACGTGGGCTGAATCACGGTCTGGGGATAGGGGGGATCGGTCTGGCGGGGATTCTGGCGATTGTCATACCCCTTGCGACGGTGGAGATCACGGCTCTTTTCGCCGCCGAGCAGGTCAGACCCTATCGGATTCTCTCCGCCGCCGGGTCTTTCGCGCTGATTCTGCATGCTTTGCTTACCCAGTTTGCCTGGTTTCGCCCAATTGCCGCTTCTACGCTCGCATCTGTGATTGTCGGGGTGATGCTGCTGTCTGCGTTGCGGCGGGCGTTGGATCGGCAGTCGCAACAGGCAATTCAGCGGATGGCCGGCACGCTGCTGGCCACGCTCTACCTCGGGGGGCTGGCTTGGTTTCTGCTCGCGCTGCGCGTGAAGCATTCGCCGGGGTTTACTGGCAGTACCATGATCGTTCTGATGATCCTGCTGGTGGTGAAATTCGCGGATATCGGGGCTTATTTCGGGGGGCGGGCCTTGGGACGGCATCCGCTGATCCCCTGGCTCTCGCCGGGAAAGACGTGGGAAGGGCTTCTGTGCGGGCTGGTGGTGGCAGGGCTGGTCGGGGCCGCCTGTGCGCCCCGGGTGAGCGAGCTGTCGTGGCAGAAGGCCCTCGTGTTTGGTGTGGTGATCGGGGCGATCGGTCAATTGGGTGATCTGCTGGAATCCCTGATGAAACGTGATGCGGAGGTGAAGGACGCCAGCCGGCTGATTCCGGGGTTCGGGGGCGTGCTGGACGTCATCGATTCACCCCTGTTGGCAGCACCGTTCGCCTACGCGATTTTCAGCCTGTTCTGAGGCTGACTGGTGAGGACGCTTCCGTCCGGCGCAGGCAACCCCCGCTGTAATGGCCCGTCACCGTATCTGCCTGCTTCGGGGCGCCTGGTGCCGGAGATCAATCGTCAGCGGAGTGAAGCTCTGGCTCCGGCGGCGGGGTGTCGTTCAACTCCGATTCTTCAAACAGGCGCTTCTGCTCAAGCCTGCGGAGGCGATTGTTGCCTTCCCCGACGACGCGAAGTGCACCCGGTCCGAGGAGCCTCTCGGCATCCTCGAGCAGGGATTGTGTGGCGCGCAGTCGGAAATCTTTGCCGAGGGAGATGGCCACACGCTGCGATTCTCCCGAGGAAATCTGCAGGTAGGTCGCCAGCTTCCCACGGTGTTTTTCCAGCAGCGGCTTGAGCGCGGTGAGGGTTTCAACCCGGTGCCGGCCGCGATCGAGGCGAATGGCGATGGCAGTTGTGAGACGTGCCACGGCCTGATCGATCGGCACGACCTCATTCACGATCAGGCTGGGAGTTTCACGTCGGCGATCGACTTTTCCAAGCAGGAACAGAATCTGCTCAGGCTCGATCAGGCCCGGATGTTTGCCAACGGCATCGGCGTAGGTTTCGGCGAAAAGAACGGCATCAATCTGGCCTTCGAGGTCTTCCACGGTCAGCATGGCCATCGGTTGACCGGCACTCCGCCCGGATTTCGTCACCGTCCTCTTCACCCGGGTGATCATCCCCCCCAAAGTGACATCTCGTCCCTCCGGCAAATGGAGGATATCGCGGGTCGTGGCAGTGGTGTACTGCTCCAGAAGCATCTGATGCTGCATGAGGGGGTGGCTTGTTATATAAAACCCCAGCAGCTCCTTTTCGAACTTCAGCAACTCGCCACTGGGCAGCTCCGGGATTTTCGGCAAGGCGTGCTCATGGACTGGAGGAGCGCTTCCAGTTTCGGGGGAGGAAAACAGGCCGATCTGGCCTGAGCGGGCGTCGTTCTGATGCTGCTGGCCCATCTCGAACGCCTGCTCCAGAATCTGCAGCAGAGCCGCTCGACTCGGGCAAAGGCAAGAGAAGGCTCCGCATTTGATCAGTGCCTCGATCGTGCTCTTCTGCACGATGCGAAGGTCCACTCGTTCACAGAACTCATATAAGTCTCGATACGGGCCGCGCTGGTCGCGTTCGGACAGGATCGCCTCCACGGCGCGTTCCCCGAGCCCCCGAACCGCCATCAGCCCGAAGCGGATCGTCGAAGTTTGGCGCGTTTCGTCAGATGACCTGATCGGGGAGCCGCCGACGGGGGCTTTCCTGCCGGGCCGACCGACGGGTCGGGCCTGCTTCGGGGCGGATTCGCCGATTACCGGCGTGAACTCCTTCCCGGAAACGTTCACATCCGGTGGCAGCACCGCCAGTTTCATCCGACGGCACTCCTCAATGTATTCCACCATCTTATCTGTATTGCCCATTTCATAGGTCAGCAGGGCCGACATGTACTCCAGCGGGTAATAAGTCTTCAGGAACGCGGTCTGATAGGCGATGATGGCGTAGCGGGTGCTGTGGGATTTGTTGAATCCGTACCCCCCAAATTTCAGGATCAGATCAAAAATTTCCTCAGCTTTGGCCCGGGAGACGCCCTTGCTCATCGTGCCTTCGATGAATTGAGGCTGGAAGCGGGCGATCACGTCGGCCGTCTTCTTGCTGATAGCCTTGATGAGTTTGTAGGCGTCGCTCAGCTCGATTCCGCCAAGCTGATTGAAAATCTGCATCACCTGTTCCTGATAGACCATGATGCCGTAGGTCTCTTTCAGGATCTCATCCATGACGGGATGCACTGCCGGAACCGATTCGCGGCCGTGTTTGCGGTTGCAATAGGTGGGGATCAGTTCCATCGGGCCGGGTCGATACAGCGCGTTGGCGGCGATGAGATCTTCCAGCCGGTCAGGCCGCATTCGAACCAGCAGATCCTGCATGCCCCCGGATTCAAATTGAAAGATGCCGCGGGTTTCACCGCGCCGGAACAGCTCAAAGACGTTCTGGTCGGCAAGATCCAGCGATTCAATATCGATGTCGATGCCGCGAGTCTGCTTCACAAGCTTCACCGCCCGGCTGATGACGCTCAGCGTCCGCAGGCCGAGAAAATCCATCTTCAGCAGGCCGCATTTCTCGCTGATCGGGCCTTCGAATTGTGTCAGGACATTGTCGTCTTTGTCACGGCATAGCGGGATCACTTCATCCAGGGGCTGGTCGGCGATGATCACGCCGGCCGCGTGAACTCCCGCGTTGCGGCAAAGTCCCTCCAGGCGCCGGGCGATGTCGATCAGCTTTTTCGTCTGCGGGTTTTCTTCGTACCGCTGGCGAAGCTCGGGGGATTGAGCCATTGCCCGGTCCAACGTCATACCGGGGGTGCCAGGGATAAGCTTGGTGAGCTTCTCGACTTCCGACACCGAAAGCCCCAGGACACGACCGACATCCTTGCAGGCTGCCCGCGCCGCCAGCGTGCCGAAGGTGATAATCTGCGCAACATGCCCGTATTTGCGGCGGACGTATTCGATCACCGCCGCGCGCCCGTCCTGACAGATATCGATATCGATGTCCGGCATTTCATTGCGGCTCGGGTCCATGAACCGCTCGAAGAGCAAGCCGTAGCGCAGCGGATCGACGTTGCACAGCCCCAGCAGATAGCCCACCATGGTCCCGACGCCAGAGCCTCTGGCACCCACGGGAATGCCGTTCTGCCTCGCGTAGTTGCAGAAATCCCACACAATCAGGAAATAGGAGCAGAACTGCTTCATCGAAATGATCTTCAGTTCGTGCTCCAGCCGCTGGCGGACTTCTGAAGACACGTTGCGACTGCCGTATCGCCATTCCAGGCCGCGCTCGCACAGCTCGCGGAGAAAGCGCTCGTCCGCCGGCATCGTGCGCACCTCCTCCGCCTCGCCCCGGCCGATGGACGCAGGTCCGCCCGACGCCGCTTCGGCCGGCACGCGATAGACCGGCGCATACCGGCGGGAAAAATCCAGCTCCAGATTGCACATTCGGGCAATCCGGACCGTGTTCTCGATGGCCCCCTCGAACTCACCCAGAGCCTGATGCATTTCCAGGGGGGATTTGAGGTAGAGCTCGGGGGAGTATTTCATCCGGCTTTCATCGGTGATCAGCCGGTTCATACTGATGCAGCAGAGCACGTCATGGGCGAAGTGGTCCTCCCGGCGCAGAAAATGCACATCGTTGGTGGCGACGACTCCCAGCCCCAGCTTTCGGGCGATCTCAGTCAGCTCGGCATTTGCCGCATCCTGCTCTTTGACATGCTTCTGAACCTCTATGTAGAACCGCTCCGGGCCGAAAATCTGCGCGTAAGTCTCGGCGATTCGGCGGGCCTGTTTCAGATCATTGCGAAGAATCGCGGAAGCGACCTCTCCACCGAGGCAGGCGCTGGTGCCTATCAGGCCGCGGCTGTGGGCGCGCAACACCTCCTTGTCGATCCGGGGCTTGTAATAGAACCCCTCCCGGTAGGCGATCGAGCTGAGCTTGACCAGGTTTCGATACCCCTCCAGGTTCTCTGCCAGCAGGAGCAGATGAAACGCGGCTTCGCCGGCGTTCCCGCCGGGAGTGGAACGCTCACGGCGATCGCCGGGGGCCATGTAAGCCTCCATTCCGAGAATGGGCTTGATTCCTGCCTTTCGACATTCCGTAAAGAATTCAATGACGCCAAAAAGGCACCCGTGATCGGTGATCGCCAGCGCGTCCATTCCGAGCTGTCTGGCTTGCTGAACCAGCTCGGGAATCTTGTTGGCGCCGTCCAGCAGCGAGTAATGCGTGTGCACATGCAGGTGAACGAACCGTGGCTCCGCCATGCCCGCAAGGTACCGGCAGCGCCGCCGGGTTCAAGCGCCCGGTTCGCCGCGCCGCACCGACCGCTTACAATCCTCCCTCATGTCGCTGAATCAGGAGTTGGCAGAGCTGTTTCGGACACTTGCCGCGATTCTGGAAATCAAGGGGGAGCCTGTCTTCAAGTCAATCGCCTTCACCAGGGTGGCGCGGATTCTCGATAACATGACCGTGGACATCCGCCAGGCCGTGGAGGCCGGTACGCTTGGGCAGATCGAGGGTGTCGGAAAGTCCAGTCAGAAGATCATCGAAGAATACGTCAGAACCGGACGCAGCCGCGATTTTGAGGAAGCGGCGGCGACGGTCCCGGCGGGATTGCTTCCGATGCTCCAGGTGCCGGGTCTGGGTCCCAAAACCATCGCGCTGCTGTGGAAAGAGCGTGGCATCACCAATCTCCAGGAGCTGTCTGAAGCGATCGCGCAGGGGAAGCTGGCCGGGCTGCGGGGCATCGGCCAGAAGAAGATCGAACAGATCCGCCACGGTCTGGAGCTGCGCGAACAGGCCAGCAGGCGCATTTTCATCGCCGATGCACTGCCTCTTGCCGAGGCCATGCTCGAGCCGTTGAAGAAGGTACCCGGAGTTCAGCAGGCAGACATTGCCGGGAGCCTGCGTCGGGGGCGCGAAACCATCGGCGATCTCGACTTGATCGCCGGTGTATCCGACGACGCCGTCATGGGCCAAGTCGCCGATGTCTTCACGAACCTGCCCGAGGTCAAACGAGTGCTGGCTCACGGACCCACCCGATGCAGCGTCCTCACAAGTTCGGGGGTACAGGTCGATTTGCGAATCGTGCCGGTCGAACACTTCGGAGCGGCGCTGCAGTATTTCACCGGCAGCAAGGAGCACAATGTCAGACTCCGCGGTCTGGCGCTGGAAAAAGGCCTGACCCTGAACGAATGGGGCCTGTACCGCATCGACGAATACGACCGGGAAAAAAAAGAAACCGCCCGGCCGCCGGCCGTCAAAGCCCTGGCGTCGCAGACGGAAGCCGCGATCTACAGTGCCCTCGGCCTGCCGCTGATCCCTCCGGAGCTTCGCGAAGATCGTGGAGAAATTGAGGCTGCCGCAGCCGGAAAACTGCCCGTCCTCATCGAGCGTCGAGAGATTCGCGGCGACCTGCACTGTCATACGACGGCCAGCGATGGTACGGCCTCCATTGAACAGATGGCCCGGGCAGCCCAGGCCATGGGATATCAGTTCCTCGCGATTACCGATCACAGCAAGTCGCAGGTGGTGGCCAACGGCCTGAGTGCACAACGGCTGCTGGAGCATGCCGCGGCCATCCGCGCCACCGGCGAGCGACTCAAGGGCATTACTCTCCTGGCCGGTTGCGAGGTGGATATCCTCGCGGACGGGCGGCTGGATTTTGAGGATGACGTGCTGAAAGAACTGGATTTCGTTGTCGCATCGCCTCACGTTTCGCTCCGGCAGGACACAAAGAAGGCCACCGAACGGCTCTTGCGCGCGATCGAGCACCGATATGTGAATGTGATTGGCCATCCTACGGGGCGGCTGATCCATCAGCGCGACGGGCTGCCGCTTGATTTTTCGAGGATCTTTGACGCTGCCGCCCGGACGGGCACGGCCCTGGAAATCAACTGCGGCTACCCGCGACTGGACCTGAGCGACATCGCCGCGCGGGCCGCAGTGGCGGCCGGGTGCAAACTGTCGATCAACACCGATGCTCACTCGGTTGAGGGTTTCGAGGCGATCCGGTTCGGGGTTCAGGCAGCCCGGCGCGCGTGGGTGACCGCCGACGATGTGATCAACTGCATGACTCCTGCCCGGCTTCGCGACTTCATCTCGCGCAAGCGTTGACTGGCGCAAAAGAACGCGGGCCGGAAGGGAGCCACCGCTTCCGACCCGCTGCGAATTCCGCTTCTGATCGCGCAAACATATCGCGTGAACGCGGCGCGTCAAGAGGAACTTTCGCAATTTCGCGACGGGTCAGTCGCCGCGCCGCCAGAGCGCATCGATGGTCGGGCGAAGCGCTTCGCGGATTTCCGATCGTTGCGCGGCGAACACAAGATTCGTTCGCAGCCATTCCACCGGATCACCGAGGTCATGCCGTTTCGCCTCAAGCAACACGCCGTGAATCGGTTCGCGCTTCACCAGCAACCGCAGCGCATCGGTGAGCTGAATCTCTCCGCCCGCTCCCGGCTCCACCACCTCAAGGCACGGGAAGACCGCCGGCGTGAGCACATACCGTGCCGCGATCGCCAGCGTTCCCGGGGCACAGTTACGCCGCGGCTTTTCCACCAGATCGCGGACACGAACCACGCCTTCCTCCACCTCGTCACCGGCAACGATCCCATATCGTTCCACCTTTTCCGGCGGAACCCGCTCGAGGCCGATGATGGCGGTCTGGAATCGCGCGTATGCCGCCGACAGCTGAACCGCCGGCAGGGGGTTGCCGCTGAAAACAGCGTCTCCCAGCAGGCACAGGAACGGACGGTTCCCCACGTACTGCCGGGATTGCATCACCGCGTGGCCCAGACCGCGCAGCTCACCCTGCCGCGTGGCACTGATCCGCACCCGCTGACGGAGTTGATCAACCGAATCCAGCAGATTCTGCCGACCGGCGGCCCGGAGCCGTGTTTCCAGCTCAGAATGGCGGTCAAAGTGGTCCTCGATGGCTCGCTTGTCCCGCGAGGTGATCAGCAGGATGTCATGGGTGCCGGCGGCGGCGCATTCTTCGATCACATACTGGATGGCGGGTTTTTCCAGCACCGGCAGCATTTCCTTCGGGACGGCTTTGGCCGCCGGGAGCATGCGGGTGCCGAAGCCGGCGGCGGGGATGACGGCTTTGCTGAGGATCGCATCACTCATAGATCATCGGGCGGATCGTCGTACAGCGGATTTCGGCCATCGCGTCGACGATATCCTGATAGTGCGAGCCGTCACGGTACAGCCCGCAGATCGCACCACCGCTGCCGCAGAAATGAGCCGAGGCTCCGGTCTTCCGGGCGGTTTCCACCATGCGGTGGTTTTCGGGCGCGATGTTCATGATCGACTGGCGAACCGCATAATTCGCATCGATAATCCGCCCCAGCTCCGGCCAGTCTCCTGCCAGCAGCGCTGCCTTGCCGGCATCGGTCAGTTCCGCCAGCTTTTTCATGGCTGCGTGGACCCCGGGGTCGCCACGGTTCCACAACTCGCGGAGGTTTCGGTGCGGCACATCGCTGATCTCCGCGCGATCCGGATCGTAGGAGACATACAGCGGCGGAAGTTTCGCCGGGTGCAGTTCCTCATAAATCCCGTATCCGCGGGATTCCATCAGCGAGCGATCAAAATCCATGTAGACGATGCCTTCATAGCTCTGGATCACCCGGTCCTGCAGGCCGGCATTGATGCCCAGTTCATCCCGTTCTACCGAGAGCACGAGCGTCGGCAGCAGATGCCGGGGAACCTCGACATCATAAAATTTCATGAGCGCCCGCATCGTTGCCGTGACGATGGCGCTGGACCCGCTCAGCCCCACCAGACGGGGAATGTCGGATCGATAGCAGATTGTGAAATTGCGATTGTGCAGTTCCCTGCCCTGCTGCGCGAAATACTCATGAAACCGCTTCACCGCCGCCTTCATCAGGCGGATTCCACCGTAATACCCGTACAGTTTCTGATCCCTCAGGAACGCCTCGACGCTGTCGTATCGGGATCGATCCCCCTCGCCGGGCACGATCTCAAAGTGAGGGCTTTCCCAGAGCGTCACTGTAGCCCGGAAGTTGCGTATGATGAACGAGATCGTCTTCCCGAAATACCCGTCGGATGGATTTCCCACCAGCCCCCCGCGGGCATGGGCGTGTGCGCTGATAATCATGGCACAACTCTATCGCGTCAGGTCGTACAGTAAATACCGCCCGAAAGCCGGAGCCACTCGATACCTTTCAAATTCTCTTCCGAAGTCGCTCATGGCCACGACATATCGTGCACCGAACCGCTGCGCGACCGGGAACAGGGTTGCTCCGTCCAACTCCGCATATCGCCGGCGCATGGCCTCGACCGCGCGCAGATACGACCCGCGCGGCAGCGGATCAAGATTTGGCCAGCCGAGGCAGGCGGCCAGGCGATCCCGCCACGATGGTATCTCCGAAGACAGTT
>JAVQWE010000010.1:0-18356 GCA_033579175.1 Phycisphaerales bacterium
GTGTGACCCACCTGGTGGAATTGCCCCCCTCCAGCGACGTGCTGGGGCTGACGGCCGAGGAATTCTTCGCCATCCTTCGGGATCAGGTGCGTCCGACCAGCATCGTCGAGGGGCCTGACTTTCACTTCGGCCGAGGTCGCGCAGGAAATATCCGGAAGATGCTGGAATGGTCGGCCGGCACGCAAATCCGGGTCCTGGAACTGGCGCCACAGGAAGCGGTGCTGGCCGATCTTTCGCTGGTGGAGGTCTCCAGCACGCTGATTCGCTGGCTGGTAGGTCATGGGCGCATGAGAGATGCGGCGATCTGCCTGACCCGACCTTACGCGCTGCGCGGTCCGGTGATTCGCGGATTCGCTCGCGGCAGGACAATCGGAGTTCCCACGGCCAACCTCGAGGTCCGCCAGCAGCTCATCCCTCTGGAGGGCATCTACGCCGGGCGTTGCGCAATCGACGGGACGGTCTTCCCGGCGGCGGTGAGCATCGGTGCCCCACCGACGTTCGCCGAGCGAGCCTTTCAGGTGGAAGCGCATCTGCTGGGGTTCTCCGGGGAGCTGTACGGGCGGACGATCGAGCTGGAAATGATCGACTGGCTGCGGGAACAGCGTGCCTACTCCACGGTGGAGGCGCTTCGGCTCCAGATCGATCGCGATCTGGCCCGGGTGCGTCAGTGCCTTGCGGTCGATCCGCTGCGAAGGCAACCTTCTGCCCGACGTGCCCTTGCCGGCGATTCCTCCAAAGCCCCGGCCTGATCACCCGCCCGATTCACGCCGCGCCATCCGCCGGACAAGCAGCCCCGGTGTCCCCAACGCCGCCCGCGCGCCGATCTGCCGCTCCGGCTTGAATCGCAAGGTAAATCCCCGGCCGATAAGATGGCCGGCATGAGCGGAAGCTTGCCTGCCTTCACCACGGCGCTGTCGCGTTGCCGACGAGTGCTGCTGACGACCCACGTGCGACCCGACGGGGATGCGATCGGAACGCTGGCGGCGCTGTTTCTGGCACTTGGCCAGAAGGGCATCGATGCACAAGTCCTTTTGCTGAGCAGACTTCCGTCAAAATATGCCTTCGTCTTTGACGATTGTTCGATCCGGCACCTCGAGGCCACCGATGGCCTGCCGGCTGGCTTCGACCCCGATCGCTTTGATGGTCTGCTGGTGGTGGACACCGGAACCTGGTCGCAACTGCCTTTCCTGCGGGAGGTTTTCGAGCACTGGAATCGACCGAAGTTCATTCTGGATCATCACGTCACGCAGGAAGAGTGGGCGACCTTCCAGCTCGTGGACGCGTCGGCGGCGGCGGCGGGGGAGGTGGCGGCAGAGCTGCTGCGATCCTGGGGGGTCAGGCTCGATCGGACGATCGCCACCAGCCTGTATGTCGCGTTGGTCAGCGACACCGGATGGTTCCAGTTTGCCAACACACGCCCGTTCACCCTGCGCCTGGCGGCAGAACTCATGGAACTGGGTGTCGACACGGATCGGCTGAACCTGCTGCTGAACTGCAGCGAGCGAAAAGAGCGCCTGTTCCTTCAGACCCGAGCCCTGCAATCGCTGCAACTGCTTGATAGAGAGAGACTTGCGACAATGACCCTCACACGCCAGGACTTCCTGGAGACCGGCGCGCAGGTCCCGGCAACCGAAAATCTGGTGAACGTGCCCTTGCAGATCGGCAGCGTGCAAGTCTCCGTTTTGTTCGTCGAGCCACCGGAGGGGGGTCCGGTGAGGATCAGCCTTCGCAGCAAGGGGGGCTTGGATTGTGCCCGGTTCGCCCAGCAGTTCGGGGGGGGAGGCCACGCGCGGGCCGCCGGAATCAAGCTCGAAGCCCCGTTGGCCCAGGCGATCGACCGGATTTGCTGCGCCTTGATGGACCCGTCGGCTTAGGTCCCGGGAGAATGACTGAGCGGGAACCGTGGGTGGACCGGATCGCCGCAAAATCGAAATATTTCGGCCTGATCTTGATACCGATCTGGCTGGCAACCGCAGTAAACTCACGGTTTGGCGGTCTGAGTCCGATGCGTTTTCGCAGTTTTGCGATCGCGTCCGCAGCGGAAGGAGCGGAAAGATGCGGGCCTTGCCATGTCGTTGGGGTTTCCGAGGCAGTCGATTCTTGCGTCCACGCTTCCTGCGAGACACGGGCCCGTGCGTGTCGGGCCACCGACGGGGGGGCGATCCGGGCCGTCGTCAGGCGGTCGTGGTCTGGTCCTGTCTCTCGGCAGCAGCGCTGGGAGGCTCGGCGTGGGGGGCGTCGGCTACATGGACGTTTGGAGGAAGCGGCACCTGGTCAACGGCGAGCAATTGGAACGCAGCCCCGCCCATGAACAACTCGGAAGCGGCCACTTTCGCCGCCTTCGCGTCAGCCCCACCGCCGGCAGGAATTGTGGTTTCGATTACGGCGAATCTTTCGGTCGGAACACTCATTTTTAATGCCGGCGCCACAGTGCCGATCACCATCACCTCGTCGGGCCCGACGCTCCAGATCGGCTCAACCGCCGGCTCTACCGACGCGCTGACCCTGGACCCCGCCGCCAAGGACGTGACCATCAACCTGCCGACGACTTCCAGGCTCATCGTCGGCGGAAACGACATCAAGAACCTGAACGCAGGATCGGGACGGATTCTTTCCATCAACGCTCCGCTGAGTGGCTCTACAGCCAACAGGCAGCCGCGAAAGACCGGCTCGGGCACTCTGGTCCTTGGCGCAAACGCCACTGTCCCTCCGCCCTCGGGGAATGTGCTTGCCGCGTTTCAGATGCTCGACGGGCATCTGGTCTTTGACTGCTCGGGCACGATTTCCGGCGCAGCGACGACACTGAACTTTAACGGTGGCACGATCGGCGCCGTCGGCACTGCGCGAATGATCAACAACAATTACGCCATCACCGGGAACATGAATTACAACGGAAGCGAACCGCTCTCCCTCACCGGCAGTGGTTCGCTCACCGCCGATCGAACGATCTCGGTCCACTCCGTGACGGCCGCCCTGAACATCGCCACCCTCGCCGGCAGCGGATTCGGGTTGACCAAAGACGGCCCGGGGACGCTCAGGCTCAGCGCGGCAAATACCTACACCGCATTCACCTCCATCCACGCCGGCACGCTCAACGCCGGTGACAGCGCTTCGCTTGGTGGCACTGTGTTTGTGGGGAACGGGGCCACGCCCGGGGTGTCAGCCGCGCTGGATCTGGGGCGACCCACGGGGGGTCAAACCGTACCCAACACCATCAGCATCAACCCGGGAGACGGCACCAATCGAACCCTCTCGGGCCTGAACACCTCGGGCACGAACACGTTCTCCGGGCCTATCCAGATGGACGGGTCCTTCGGCGAAAACCGCTCGGTGCGCGTCAACGCGACGTCCGCCACCGGAACTCTCAGCTTTACCAACGTCATCTCCGGTCCCGGGCAGCACCTGACCAAAATCGGGCCCGGGCCGGTCGTGTTCAGTGGCAACAACACCTATTCCGGCACCACAACCATTGAGGCCGGCACGCTGTACCTCAACGGCAACCATGCCGGGGCGGGGACGTATACCGTGAAATCCGGCGGGACGCTGGCCGGAATCGGCAGCACTTCCGCGTCGGTAACCGTGGAGAACGGCGGGACGCTTGCCCCCGGCAACAGCATCGGGGACCTGAGCGTGGCGGCGCTGAATCTGCACGCCGGAGCACGATATCAGATGGAAGTGGACGCCTCGACGGGGTCGGAGGATGCAGATACCGCGATCGTCACCAGCGGCAATGTCACTCTGGGTGCCGGTGGAAACTTTCCGACACTCGAGTTTGTCTTCACCCCGGCATTCATCGAAAGCTTCGGCACCCCGCCGGCGGGAAAAACCTTCCTGATCGTCAACAACACCGGCAGCGGCATCGTGACACCCGGCAGCCAGTTTGCCGGTGCGCCCGACGATACCCCGGTGATCGACGGCCTGCTGCATTACACCATCGATTACAATTTCGTCGGCACGGCGCTCAACGGGACTGCCAGCGGGGGAAACGACATCGCCGTGACGTTCCATGCCGTGCCGGAGCCGTCTGCCGCGTTGCTGCTGGCCGGGGTGGTGGGGCTGTTGCGACGCCGACGCTGAAACTTTTCGCTGGCGGAAGTGTCTGACGGATGGCAGAATGCTTCGGGCGGAGGTTTTGCCATGACGCGGCCTTGCCTGCTTCCGGCTTGCCTGATGCTGCTGTTGGGGGTAGCGGTGCTGGCGCAGGCTGGCCCGGGGGATTTCAATCAGCTGCCGGCGGCTTCGGGTGGGGTCGGGGGGGCTTCGTTCGTGCTGGATCGCAACGTCGGCCTGGAGGCGTTCGGGTTGTATCTGCGTCCGGGAGGGGAGGGCTGGGCTGCACCGGGCGACCGCCTCGGGGACAGACGCCAGTTCCTTGAAGAATGGCGGTCGCTGCGCCGGGGGCAACTGCCCAACATCCTGCCCCCGAGGTATGAGTATTACTTCGGCCCGCCGACCACGCGTCCGGCAACCCCGCCGGGGACTTTCCCCCGCTTTCGTTTCGCACCACCCCGGGGCAATCCCTTTGTGATCGACCCGATTCCCGGCTGGTCTCCGCCTCCGGGGGCCGTGCCACGGTACTTCAACGGGGTGCGGTACTGGGTCATCCCCTTGAAAGACGGGTGAGCCCTGTCCCCGGGGGCAGGCGGTGCCATGGTTTGACCCGTCCGGACGCTCTTCTATAATCCGCCGGCCCGTGGATTGCTCGGGGATCCTTCCTTCTTCGGCGGATGACAGGACATGGCACGTGTTGAGCTTGACAAGGTGACCAAGGTCTACCCTGGCGGGGTGAAAGCGGTTGACTCCATCGACCTTCACATCAGGGATCAGGAATTCATCGTGCTGGTCGGTCCCTCCGGTTGTGGCAAGTCGACCACGCTGCGCATGGTGGCGGGGCTGGAAGAGATCAGTTCGGGCACGATCCGCATTGGCGACCGGATTGTCAACGATGTTCCTCCGAAGGATCGCGATATCGCGATGGTTTTTCAGAATTACGCCTTGTACCCCCACATGACCGTGTACAAGAACATGGCCTTCGGGTTGAAACTGCGGGGTTTCCCCCGGGCCGAGATCGACCGGCGCGTGAACGAGGCGGCGCGGATTCTGGACATCGTCCATCTGCTGGATCGCAAGCCCAAGGCGCTTTCGGGGGGACAGCGACAGCGGGTAGCGGTCGGGCGGGCGATCGTGCGCGAGCCGGCAGCCTTCCTGTTTGATGAGCCGCTGTCAAATCTGGATGCCAAGCTGCGGGTCACCACCCGTGCCGAGATCAAGCGGCTGCACCAGCGGCTGAAGACCACCACCATTTACGTCACCCACGATCAGGAAGAGGCCATGACGCTGGGCGATCGGATCGTGGTCATGAAAGACGGCGTGATTCAGCAGGCCGACACCCCCCTGGCCACCTACAACCACCCGGCCAATCGCTTTGTGGCCGGTTTCATCGGGATGCCCCCGATGAATTTCTTCGATGGGGTGATCAAATCAGAAAACGGACGGCTGGTGTTCGAGGAAGGCACGCTCTTGAACCCGCAGAAGGTGCAGCAGCGCAGCGACGAACCGGAAGTGATGACCGGACAGGTAAGCACCCCGGGAACGGGCTTCCGCGTACCCCTGAACGGCGAGCTGGGTGGCCGGCTGGCAGGGTGGGTCGGCAGGCATGTGGTGCTGGGAATCCGACCGGAGCACTTCCACCTGCATCAGACTGCCAGCCACAGCGTCCCCGTGCCGGTGAAGGTGAACGTGGTCGAGCCGCTCGGCAATGACATGGATGCCTACATCGACACCGCGCTGCATGTGCACAAAATCTGCCGTGTCGAGGCCGATCCCAGCCTCAAGGCCGGCTCCGCCACCACCCTGTACATCGACCCCTCGCGCGTGCACATTTTCGAGCCGGGGGTGTTGGGTCGGAATCTGGCCCTGACCCAATCGGCCATGGGCAAGGTGGCCTGAGCCACGGACCGATTCAGGCGCCCGGGGGGGCCGCCAACACTGAACAGATCGACGCAATTTTGTAAAGCCCGACCCCCTCCCGTGACGTAAGCTATCGACATGCTGTTGCGCCAGGCTGCCGCTGTAGCGATCGCTTGCTGCCTCCCGGGATGGGTACTGGGGCAAGTGAAGGCCTTCCCGGAGGCCGAGGGATTCGGCCGATTCGCCACCGGCGCGCGGACCAACCTGTCGGCCGCCAGCGTGTATCACGTCACCAACCTCAACGATTCCGGTCCCGGCAGTTTCCGTGACGCGGTTTCGCAACCGAACCGGTTCATCGTGTTTGATGTCAGTGGGGTGGCGGTGCTTTCTTCGCCGGTGGCCGTTGCAAGCAATCTGACGATCGCCGGTCAAACCGCCCCCGGCGGGGGGTTTTCGCTGTACGGCGCCAAGGTTTCGTTCACCGGTGCCCACAACACGATTGTGAGGCATTTGCGCATCCGCAAGGGCACGCTCACCGGCCGCGATGACGCCCTGAGCCTTGCCGACGGTTCCAACCTGATCTTCGACCATCTCTCCGTCACCTGGGGCAATGACGAGACGTTTTCTCTGAATCCCTCGTCGGGCGCGACCATCAATAACATCACCATCCAGAACACCATCATCGGCCAGGGGCTGGACAACGTGAATCACTCTGCCGGCGGGCTGATTCAGCCCAACGGCTCGGTGAGCCTGCTGCGCAACCTGTTCATCGACAACGAGACGCGCAATCCCAAAGCCAAGGGCAATGTGCAGTTCGTCAACAACGTGGTCTACAACTGGACGACTGCGGCGTACATCCTTGGGGGGGATTCCGACGGGCATCACTACGCCAACGCCCAAGGCAACTACTTCATCCAGGGCCCGCTGAATGGCTCGGCGGCGTTCACCGGTGGGAATGCGGATTACCACCTGTACGCCGACCAGAACTTCTACGACTCCAACCGCAACGGCATCCTCGATGGCACCGCGCTCACCCAAGCCGACTACGGTACGGTGGACTGGCTGGCCGCGCCGCTTCCTTATCCGGCGGTGAACATCGAATCTCCGCAGGCGGCGTTCGCGCGGGTGGTCAGTTCGGTCGGCCCGTCGCTGTATCGCGACGAGGTGGACACCCGCATGATCGCCGAGCTTTCGTCGCTGGGAACACTCGGGCAGATCGTCGTGCGCGAGACCGACCTGTTTCCGGGCTATCCCGGCTCGCTGCCATCCCCTCCGAGACCCACCGACACCGACAACGACGGCATCCCCGACACTTGGGAAACCACGCACGGGCTGGACCCGAACAATCCCAACGACTGGAAAAACATCGGCCTCACCGGCTACACCCGGCTGGAAGAATACTGCAACGAACTGGCGAGCATTCACCCGGACAAAGTGTGGAACGCGCCCGCCGGCAACTGGCCGACCGCGGGGAACTGGTCCGGCGGAACGCCGATCTGGGACGACGATGCCTTCGTGTTCGGGCAGGGGCCGGGAACCGCCGGGGCCGTGACGATCCACGCGCCGGGAGCAACGGCATTCCGACTGCACATCGGCGGGAATGGTGATGCGGCAATCGGCGAAACCGTCACCGTCGCCGCCGGTGGCGCAATCGACGTGATGGACAGCATCCACGTCGGCTATCAGAACACCGCCACGCTCTCGATCAACACCGGGGGGACCGCTTCGGCAGCGGCGGTCGTGCTCGGCAACGGCAGCCTGCTCGGGGGCACCACACAACGCGGCAACCTGATCCTCAACGGCGGCACGCTCAAAACCGGCTTCATCGGTTTCGCCGGCGGAAGCGGAACCTTCACGATCAACGGCGGGACGATCCAATCCACCGCCAGCGGAACTTTTAACGCGCCGGCATTCATCGGCAGCGGCGGGGCGAACCTCAACTCCGCCGGTTTCAATACCACTTTCTCCGGTGTCATCAGCGGGACCGGCGCGCTGACCAAGTGGGGCAGCGGCGTGGTCAACCTGACCGCCAGCAACACCTTCACCGGCGGGATCGTCCTGCGGCAGGGCGCGATCGGCGTTTCATCTTCGAGCAACCTGGGCCCGGCCGGCAACCCGATCACGTTCCAGGGCGGTACGCTCCGCATCAACGGCAATTCGCTTACCAGCATCGACTCGCGCGTCGTCAACTGGTCGAGCTTCAGCGGCGGAATCGATGTGGCCAGCGCATCCCACACCTTCTCGATTGCCTCCAACCTCAGCGGGTCGGGTTCGCTCACCAAAGACGGACCGGGAGTGCTGGTGCTCTCCGGGACGAATTCACACACCGGCGGGACGATCCTGCGGGCCGGAAAGCTTGCCATCACCAGCAGCAGCAACATCGGCGGGGCAGGAAGCTCGATCAGCTTTCAAGGCGGGTCGCTGCGCGTCCTCGGCACGGCACTGGCCAACCTCAACGCGCACAATGTGAACTGGTCGAGCTTCAACGGCGGGTTCGACATCGCCGACGTCGCACACACCTTCACCGTTTCGCAAACCATCGGCGGGAGCGGCGGGCTGACCAAGGACGGGCCGGGCACACTCGTCCTCGCCGCAGCCAACACCTTTACCGGCAACACGATCATCAACGACGGCGTGCTGCGCATGGGCCATCCACAGGCTTTGCAGTTCAGTACGCTGAACTTCCCCACCGGCGCGGGCACGCTCGATCTGAACGGCTTCGCACTGAGCATCGGGGGAATTGCCGGCAGCGGCGGATTCGACCTGGCGGGCGGAACCCTCACCGTCGGCAGCAACAACCTGAGCACGGTTTTTTCCGGCGTGATTACCGACAGCGTCGGTGGCGGCAGGCTCGTCAAGGTGGGGACAGGAAATCTCACCCTTACCGGCAACAGTTCGGCGGCGCTGACCATCGTCGCACAGCAGGGCGGGATCGGATTCGAAGCAAACGTACCCGCGAGCGGCGCTTCCCCGTTCGGAACCGGCAACGCGGGTGTGCTGCTCAATGGTGGCAAGCTCGTCCGCACCAGCTCCGGCGGCGCCGCCTGGGACCGCCTGTTCACCATCGGCCCGGCCGGCGCCACGCTCGAAGGCTCCACCGGCTACGTCAAGTTCAACTCCACCGGAACCGTGCCCTTCAGCGGCACGGGCAACACCACGCTCACGCTCGCGGGTTCGCAGATCGATAACGAATTCAAGTTCCGGCTGGTCGATCCCGCCAGCGGGAAGCTGGCGGTCAACAAAGTCGGCTCCGGCAGATGGATCGTCAGCCCCGCCAGCGCCATGACCTACAGCGGCGACACGACGATTTCCGCCGGCACGTTCATCCTCAACAGCGGCGACAACGTGATACCTTTTGGCGCTGGGAAAGGAAATGTCAACATCGCCAGCGGCGCGCAGTTCGAGCTGAACGGGCGCAGCGTGCGGATCAACGGTCTCAACGGCGGCGGGAACCTCAACCATCGCAACAGCACCACAGAAACGCTCGAACTGGGCCACGGCGACGCCAGCGGCAACTTCAGCGGCACGATCACCGACACCGGAACGATCAACCTCGTGAAAGTCGGCGGCGGGATGCAGATCCTCAGCGGGGCCAATACGTATGCCGGCACGACCACCGTGAGCGGCGGGGTGTTGCAGTTCAATTCCGCCAGCAGCATCGGCGGGACGGGGCAGAGCGTGACCGTGAACAGCGGCGCCACCGTCGCTGCCGGATATGCCATCAACCAGGCGTTTCTGGGCCGGATCAACCCGGTGTCCACGGGTGTGGTGGCGGCGGCGGTGAGCAGCGGGAATTCGCTGGATTTCACGGGCTTGAATGTCAGCTTCGGCGCGGTGGGGTCGGTCAGTTTCAGCGGGCAGATCACTCCCAACGGCACGACCTATCGCCTAGGCGGCGGCGCGGGCACGCTCGCGCTGCCGGGCGGTCCATTGACGGGAACGCGCGGCCTGGTTGTAACGGGCAGTGGCGCGGTCGCGCTGCTGGCAAGCAACACCTTCAGCGGGGGGACGACCGTTTCCGGCCCGGCGCGGCTGATCATCGGTCATCACCGCGCCCTGGGAAGTGGATCGATTGCCGTCAACGGCGGCGCGACGCTGGAACTGGCGGGGGGACTGACTGGCACGCTTGTAACGCCGTCGTTGGCGGTCGCCCCGGGGGGGAAGCTGGATCTCCGCAGCAACCGCGTGATGGTGGATTATTCCGGCGCTTCGCCGCTCGGCGGTCTGCTGGGCGCGATTGCGGACGGGCGCATTTTCACCAGCCGGTCGCTGACCGACCCTCGCTTCGCGGTTGGATATGCTGAGGCGACCGAGGTGGCCCCGGGGACGTTTCCGGACGTAACGCCGGATACAACCGCCGTCCTGCTGCGCGGAACCCTTCTGGGGGATGCCGGCCTGAATGGCAGCGTGGACCTGACCGACTTTGCCCTGCTGGCATCGAATTTCAACACCATCGGCGGCTGGCCGCGGGGAGATTTCAACTATGACCAGTCGATCGGACTGGCCGATTTCGCGTTGCTCGCGTCCAATTTCAATCAATCGGCACCGGTTGACCTTCCCCGCGCTGCCAGCATCCCGGACCCCGCCGGCGGTCTGCTGGGAATGAGCCTGGGGCTCGTCTTCGGGTTGCGAGCACTCCGGAACAGGGGAGGCCAACGGCAGGGTTAATGGCCGCCCGCTGGACATGGACTGGGGTTCAGCTACAATCCAGTCGATCGGCCGTGCGCGGGCACGGCCGGGCGTGCCTGTTTTTGTCGAACCCCGCAAGGCGAAGCCTTCAGGCGGAGCACCGGGATGAACCAAAGCCCAAAGAGCGAGTCGGCCTGCCATGCCCATGCATGAGGCCCCCTCCATCTTCAGGCTGCACTGCGCCGCTGGGCCGGGAGGAGAGAATCCGGCCCGGTGATCCGGGCCTTCAGGGCAGGTTCATCGTTCTCGACGGAGCAGGCCGTCCGAGGCTCTCGGGCGGCTTTTTGTTTCACGGAACGCACAACTGAATAAGGACAATTGAATAGAGGAATGACATGCCCAACCCGGAACTGCTGAGAATCGTCGACAGCATCGCCCGAGACAAGAACATCGAGCGAGATCAGATCTACGCCGATATCGAATCGGCCATCGCCTCGGGCCTGCGCAAGCAGTTCAACGTCGAGGAGGCCACGGAATTCACGGTGACTCTGGATCGGGCCACGGGTGACATCACCGCCACGCGGCTTGGCGAACCGGTGCCGCTTTCGGTGGTCGGGCGGATCGGGGCGCAGACGGTCAAGCAGGTGATGATCCAGCTCATCCGGCAGGACGAGCGCGGCAGCATCTATGAAGAGTACAAGGACCGCGTCGGAACGATCGTCACCGGCACCATTGCCCGCTTCGAAGGCCCGACCATGATCGTCAATCTCGGGCGCGTGGAGGGCATCATGCCCCGGTCGGAGCAGATTCCCGGGGAAATGCACAACCCCGGAGAACGCATTCAGGCGCTGATCCTGGAGGTGCGCGACACCCCCTCGGCCGTCAAGATCATCCTTTCCCGGTCGCATCCGGAGCTGATCCGGCGGCTGTTTGAGCGGGAAGTGCCCGAAGTGGGCGAGCGAACCATCGAAATCAAGGCTCTGGCCCGGGAAGCCGGGCACCGCACGAAAATCGCCGTCAGCTCGATCGACAGCAAGGTCGATGCTGTCGGCGCTTGCGTGGGGGTTCGCGGCAGCCGCATCAAGAACATCGTCGAGGAACTGGGCGGTGAGAAGATTGATATCGTGCGCTGGAATGAATCCTCGCAGATTTTCATCAGCAACGCCTTGAAGCCGGCCGAAGTGGCTGAAGTCTCGCTGTGTTTTGAGCTGAGCCGCGCGACTGTCGTCGTCAATGAAGACCAGCTCAGCCTTGCGATCGGCAAGAAGGGGCAGAATGTGCGCCTGGCGGCGCGCCTGACAAGCTGGGATATCGACATCCTCACCCCCGCCGAGTTCAAGGCCACCGTTGATCGGTTGGATAAGACCCTGAAGGAAGTCCCGGGTGTCACGCAGGAACAGGTCGACAAAATCATCGCCTTGGGCCTGATTGACGTGCGCGACCTGGAAGAAGTGGGAGCCGCCCCGCTGATGGAGGAACTGGGGCTGGATGAGGCCACCGCCAACGCCATCGTCGAGCGGTGCGCCGCAGAGGCGAAGATCGTCGAGGCCGAGCAGGAGGCCAAAAAGGCTGCCGAAGCCGCGGCTCGTGCTGCTTCGGCCTCCGCGGCGGAGGCGCCGACCGATCCGGGCGGGCCGGGCGTGTTCGCCTCGTCGGCGCCGCAGGTGTCGGAGGTCCTGGAAAGCGAGGCTGATTCCGAACCCGAGGAAAACAACCGCATGCCCGGAGCTCTGGAGTCCTCCGAAGGGGTGGCGGCGGAACTGGTGACGCATGCGGCGGTGGAAGTCGCTGATCGGGATGAGCTGTCGCCTGAGGAACGGGCGATCCGCGGGGTCGAGGTGACCCCGTCGCAATCGCACAAGATTGAAGAAGAACCCGCGGCTACTCAGGTGGCCGAGGCGAAGGAACAGGGTTGACCGCCCGGGTTGATCGGGCGGGGCCCGGATTGTGGTCGGCGCCGGCCGGCCGGCAATTGTCCAAGTCTCGCCCCGCGGGCAACAGGAGGTCGTTTTGGCCAAGAGCGTTAAAGGTGTTCGAATCAATGCCCTCGCCAAAGAGCTGAACGTAGACAGCAAGGCGATTCTCGAGAAGCTGCGCGCTGAGGGCATGGGCGATGCTGCGCCCAACCACATGAGCACCATCCCCCTGGGTCTGGCCGAGACGATCAAGGATTGGTTCCACGCCGGTGGGGGAGGCACGGCCATTGAGACTGCCGCTCCGGTTGATCTCGCGACCGCCGTCAAGCCGAAAACCACCCGGAAGCGAACCACCAAGAAAGCCGCCGCCTCAACCGACCAGGCTGCCCCCGCCGCCGCAGAGGCCCCGTCCAGCCCGGCCGAAGCCGCGCCGCCGGCGCCTACGGCTCCGTCGGTTGCGCCAGTCGAGCCGGATGCAAGCACCACACCGGCCCGCCCGTCGAAATCGGTCAAGGCAGCGGTCAAGCCGACGATTCAGGCCACGGTGGCGGCGCCCCCTGAGCTGACAACCCCCGCGGTGCCAGAGCCTCCCCCGGTGGCGCCTCCCTCGAAGTCGGAGGCTGCTCCCAAGGCTCCCGCACCGGCGGCCGAAGCGCCTAAGCCTCCGTCGCCTCCCCCTCCCGCCCCGCCGGCGCCCGCCGCTCATGGTTCGCAAGGCCCCTCCCGCAGCTTCAGTCCGGCCGCGCCCCCCCTGCGCCCCACGGTGACCCTGGCCACTCGTGCTCCGATTACCCCGGCGCCCAAGCTGGAGACGCTCAAGCCGGCACAGATTCAAGGCCCGAAGATCGTTCGGGTGGAACAGCCGGAGGTGGTGGCCACACCACGTCCGCGCCGACCGGTGACGGGCGAGCCCGTCCCCGCCTTCACTACGGCGCGTCCGCAGGGTGGGCGCGGGGTGCGCAAATCCGATGAGGAACTGGACGAAATCGAGCTGAAGAAAGGGGGTTCGGGCAAGAAGGGGGCCGGCTCGCTCTCGGCGCGCCGGCGGGGGGTCGACGGGCGTCGCGGCGAGGCGCTGGAAAAGCTCAAGGAATTCACCGAGGCCGACCGTTACGAGCGCGAGGAACGGCTGCGCGCCGCTACGGCCAGCCGCGCCACGCTCGACAGCCACCTGAAGAAAAGCCAGGCCCGTGGCACTCACGCGGTCGCCAAGACCACGATCGAAAAGGGCCAGCCCATCACGATCGAAGAGCCGATCACCGTCAAATCCCTCTCCGCGGCGCTGGGTGTCAAGGCCAGCGACATCATCGGCAAACTGATCAAGCAGGGCATTTTCGCGACGATCAACCAGTCGCTGGACGTGGACCACGCTCAGGCGCTTGCCCTGGAGTACGGGCTGGAACTGAAAGTCGCAAGCCGTGCCACGCTGGAAGAACAGCTCATTGCCGAATTCAACTCCCGCCGACCCGATCCCTCGAAGCTGGTCCCCCGCCCGCCGGTGGTGACCATCCTGGGGCATGTCGATCACGGCAAGACCTCGCTGCTGGACAGAATCCGCTCGGCGAACGTGGCGGCGCAGGAAGCCGGGGGCATCACCCAGCACACGGCCGCGTGGATGGTGACCGTGGGTGAGAAGGATCGTCGCAAGCAGGTCACGTTCATTGACACCCCGGGCCATCAGGCTTTCACAGCCATGCGGGCGCGCGGGGCGAACATGACGGACGTGGTGGTTCTGGTGGTGGGAGCGGTCGAAGGCGTCATGCCGCAGACGATCGAATCGATCAATCATGCCCGCGCTGCCGGAGTGCCGATCGTCGTGGCGCTGAGCAAAACGGATCGTCCCGACGCGAACCCGGAAATGGTGCTGGGGCAACTGGCACAGCACGATCTGAATCCGGTCGAATGGGGCGGGCAGACGGAGGTGATCCGCACCAGCGCGGTCACGGGGCAGGGGATCAACGAGCTGATCGAGATTCTTGACCTGCAGGCGGAGATTCTGGAGCTGAAGACGGACCCCACCGCGCCGGCGCGAGGAACCGTGATTGAGGCGCGAATTGATCCGGGGCTGGGTCCGGTGGCCACCGTGCTGGTGCAGGATGGCACGCTGCGGGTGGGCGATATCGTGCTGGCGGGCAGCGCCTTCGGGCGAATCCGCTCCATCCTCAACGACCTGGGAAAACCGGTCTCGCAGGCCACGGCGTCCATGCCGGTGATCATCAGCGGGCTTACCGGCGTGCCCCCGGCCGGGGAAAAGTTCTATGTGGTCAATGACCTGGAACGCGCACGCGCCATCGCGGCTGAACGGGAGGCGCGCAGCCGGCAGGAGCAACTGGCCCAGCAGAACCGCGCCACTGCCGGCTCGCTGCTGGAGCAGATCGCGGCCGGAGATGTCAAGACGATCAACCTGATCATCAAGGCCGACGTGCAGGGCAGTGTGGAGACTCTGGTTGCAACGGTGGGCGCTCAGAACACGGAGGAAGTGAAGGTGAAGGTGATTCATGCCGGGGTCGGCGCGATCACCGAAAGCGACGTGCAGCTTGCCATTGCCACCAAGGCCAAGCCCACCGACAACCGCGTGAGCATCATCGGCTTCCACGTGGTGCCGGAGGAAGCGGCACGGATCCTGGCCGAGCAGCATCACGTCGAGATCAAGCTGTATCGGGTGATTTACGAAATCTTCGACGATCTGAAGAAAGCCCTCAGCGGGATGCTCACCAAGGAAGTGCGAGAGAAGCTGCACGGACATGCGGAGGTGCGGCAGGTGTTCCGGGTGAGTCGGCTGGGGAACATCGCCGGCTGTTTCATCACCGACGGACACGTGCAGCGCGGCAGCAAGGTCCGGCTGATTCGCGACGGAAGGGTGGTCGCCGAGGACATTGCCATCGAGTCTCTCCGTCGGGTCAAGGATGATGTGAAGGAAGTGAAGACCGGTTTCGAATGTGGAATCAAGCTGGCGGGATACGACGACATCAAACAGGGCGATCGATTCGAGTTTTACGTGCGGGAGGAGTTTGAGAGAACCTTGTAAAGCGGAAGGAGCAGCGCAAGCCGGGCCGGACAGGGGGTGATCATCCGGCGGCTTGCCCATCTTTCCGCGGCGGTGCTTTGCGCCATGACCGTGGGCATTCTCCAGATTGAACTTGCGATCGCCGAATCGTGCTCTCTGAAGGACAAGCGTCGCATCGTGCTGAGCCTGAAGGATCGCATCCGCAACGGGCATAACGTTTCCGTGGCGGAGGTGGGAGCGCTGGACGAGCACAAGCGCTCGATCCTCGGGCTGGCGATGGTGAGCAACGACCGGCGGTATGTGGAAGGCGGCTTGAGCAGGATCGTCGATCTGGTTCGGATGACCCCGCGGGTCAGTCTGACGGATTATCAGATGGAATTCCTGTAGCGGTCGGAATGGCCGGGACGGGTCACAGGTTCCACAAGGCGGCCGTGGCGGCCGCGGGAAAAGGGCAGATGTCGCGCCGAACCGAGCGTGTCGCCAGCACGATCCGGCAAGAGCTGGCGATGATCATGATGCGAGAGCTGAGCGATCCCCGTCTGAAGGGGATGCCCTCGATCACGCGCGTGAAGGTCTCCGAGGATCTGTCGGTGGCCGATGTTTATGTGACGATCATGGGCCGGGCCGGGACGCAGACGGCGGCGCTGAATGCCCTGCGTCACTCGGCAGGTCTGATGCGCACGCGACTGACAGAAAACCTCCGGCTGCGCGTGGCGCCGTTCCTGCGATTTCACATTGATGAGGACCTGAAGAAGGAACTCGCGATGCTTCAACTGCTGGAGCAGATCGCCGCGGAAAACGCCGAGAAGGCCCGTCGGGATGCGCCGCCCGAAGAAGAACCGTAGAATCCGGAGGCAGGGACGGGTTTCCGTGCTGCAGATGGCTCGCGGCATGAGAGCCCTGCCGCTTCTGATCGCTGCAGAGGACCTGAGCCATGGGTTGTAAGGCAAACACAGGACTATGTCAGAGACCATCCTCGAGATGAAACACGCCACCCGACACGCCGACGCGCTGAAGAGTTTCTCCCGCAAGCTGCTCCGCCAGCAGGAAATTCCGGAACTGACCCTGATGGACCCGCTGACTGCCCTGGTACGCGCCTGTCTCAGCTACGACACCACCGAATCACGGGCCGATGACGCCATGAAGACCATCCACACCGAGTTCGTCGATCTGAACGAACTGCGGGTAGCCACGGAACTGGAAGTCATCGAGATGATCGGCCCGCGATATCCCGATATTGAAGCCCGGGTCAGCCAGTTCATCACCTGCCTCAATGCCATTTTCGCCCGGGAGCATTCCCTGACGCTCGATCGCGTGCGCACCCTGCCCAAGCGGGAAATCCGGTCGTTCCTGCGTGAGCTGCCGGGCATTCATCCGTTTGTTGAGGCCTACACGATGCTCTTCGGGTTTGGAGGTCATGCGTTCCCCGTGGATCAGACCATCCTGCGCACGCTCACAGATGAGGGCATCATCGAACAGGGCACCAGCCTCCTGGAGGCACAGAAGTTCCTCGAGCAGCAGTTGAAAGATGATGAGGTCTACCGGTTCTTTTACGCCCTCAGGCATCGCAAGAAGCGTTAATGCACGGCCGGGCGGTCAGGCGGCGTTGCTTGAAGCACAACGCCTGCCGCAAGGCTGCATGAAGGATCAAGTATGACGGACCGCCTTCCGGCATCCTCGCTGCGCATCGGGCTGCCTTCCGGCAGCCTTCAGGCCGCCACGATCGATCTGTTTGCCAAGGCCGGCTATCGCATCCGCATGGCCGAGCGGAGCGTCTTCCCGCAGTTCGATGATCCGCAGATCGCAGCGGTGCTGTTCCGGGCGCAGGAGATCAGCCGATACGTCGTGGATGACATCATCGATTGCGGTCTGACGGGTTACGACTGGATCGTGGAAAACGGCAGCGAGGCGCAGATCGTTGAAATCTGCGAGCTGGAGTATTCCCGGGCCAGCGGGAATCCCGTGAAATGGGTGCTGGCGGTTCCTGAGGAAAGCCCTGTCCGCCGTCCGGAAGACCTTGCCCATGGGATCATCGCTACAGAGCTGGTGAACGTTACACGTTCATTTTTTGCCGCGCGGCAGATTCCGGTCACGGTGGAATTTTCCTGGGGTACGACGGAGATCAAAGCGCGTCTGCTCGATGCGATCGTGGATGCCACGGAAACCGGTTCGAGCCTGCGGGCAAACAACCTGCGGATTGTGGAAACGCTGCTGGTCAGCACAACCCGCTTTATCGCCTCGCGTCGGGCCTGGGAGAATCCGGTCAAGCGGGAAAAGATGGAAAACATCGCCATGCTGCTGCGCGGCGCCATCGAAGCCCGGGCCAAGATCGGGCTGAAAATGAACTGCCCGGAGCAACTTCTGCCGGGGATCGTGGCGATGCTGCCGGCAGAAAAAAGCCCCACCGTCAGCCGACTGAGCGATCCCCAATGGGTCGCCGTCGAGGTGATTCTTGAGGAAAGACAGGAACGGGAGCTGATTCCCCGATTGAAGCGGGCCGGCGCCAGCGGGATCATCACCTATCCGTTGAACAAAGTAATCCCCTGAGGGAGGGGCCTGAGGCCTGCTCGGCGAGCGACAATCGCCGAGCGCCGGCGGCCGATGCCCGGCGTGGAACCCACCCCCGCCAGATCAAGGGCGTTTTCCCAGCTTTCCCAGTTTATCCAGATTGACTGAGAGTCTCGGTTACTTGGGCATGCGTTCCAGAGCCTCAGCCAATCCGGGGATTCGCCCGGTGTCTACCGGAACCCGGATCGAGCTGCCGGCAAAGTCATCGCCGATCGGCTCTGCCCGTCCGCCGAGGTGCTGGGCGAGGAATGCCTCGGCAATGGCATAAAAGCTCAGTCGGTTTTCCGGGCGGGCAAACCCGTGTCCTTCGTCGGGATAGAGCACAT
>JAVQWE010000011.1:0-18348 GCA_033579175.1 Phycisphaerales bacterium
ACTCGTCGTAAACGATTCCTGCAAAAAGACTTACGACGACTTGCGTTTGTAACCCGACCTAACTTCAGGTTAGGATTTAGTTAAGAAATCAGCCGCCTGAAGACACTTCCCGTGGGGGGGCGCGTCGCTCGGCGTGCTCACTACGGGGAGGTCGGAGCTTCCCCCTCTGACGGCTCCTGGTCGCTGGACGGCTCTTCCGGCTCGACGCGCGCCATGGCCACCAGCTTGTCTCCCTCGTCCAGACGGATCAGGCGCACACCGGCAGCGTGCCTGCCGGTTTCCCGGATTTCGCTGACGCGCGTGCGAATGAGGATTCCCCGCTCGGTGATCATCATCAGCTCATCGTTCTCCGTGACGAGCTTCATGCCCACGACTTCTCCGTTGCGATCGGTGGCGTCGATATTGATCACCCCCTGCGTCGCCCGTCCCTTGACGGGATAGTCTTCCAGCGGGGTTCGCTTGCCAAAGCCGTTTACGCAGGCCGTCAGTACCTGTCCGACGTTGCGACCCTCCGGGACGACGATCATGTCCACGACTTCGTCACCCTCGCGTTTGAAGCGCACCCCCAACACGCCGGCAGCGGGACGCCCCATGGCCCGGACGTGCTCTTCCTCGAAGCGAACGGCCAGACCGGTCTTGGTTCCCAGCATGATATGATCGCGCCCGCTGGTGACGGCCACTCCGATCAGCGAATCCCCCTCCTCCAGACCGATGGCGATAATCCCACTGGGACGGATGTTTTCATACGCACTCAACGCCGTCTTCTTCACGATGCCCTTGCGCGTGGCGAAGACCAGGAACTGCTCCGCCTTGGCAAAATCCCGGATCGCCAGCACGTTCTGCACCTTTTCGCCCGCCTGCAGGGGCAGCAGATTGGCCACGGACCGGCCCTGACTGGTGCGGCTCATCTCCGGCAGGTCGTAGACGCGACGGTCGTACACCCTTCCGGCATTGGTGAAAAACAGCAGGTGATCATGGGTGTTGGCGACGAACAGGTGCTCGATGAAGTCGCCTTCGCGCGCCTCTGAGCCTTTGATTCCGCGTCCACCGCGACCCTGCGCGCGGTAGGTGGCGGTGGGGAGGCGCTTCAGATAGCCCTCGTGGCTGATGGTGACAACCACGTCCTCCGGGGCAATCAGCGCTTCCCGGCTCATCTGCGAGATTTCGCCGGTGATCTGGGTTCGGCGGTCGTCCCCGTACTTTTCCTTCATTTCGTAGGTGTCCTCGCGGATGATGTCCTCCACCAGCTTCGGGTCGCGCAGGATCGCCTCATACCCCTGAATTTCCTCGACGACCTCGCGGTATTCCTTCACCAGCCGCTCGATCTCCAGGCCGACCAGTTGAATCAACTGCAGGCGTCCGATCGCCTCAGCCTGCGCCTGCGTGAGGAACACGTCGCGCTGCGCCCGTTGCAGCAGCGTCGCCGGAATCTGCGGCGCTGCCGGGTGAGATGGCGCGATGCGAAATGCCCGGCCCCGGAGCTTCTGGATGGCTTCTTCGCGCGTCGCGCTGGAACGGATCAGCCGGACGACTTCGTCAATGTCGCAGACCGCGAAAATCAGTCCTTCCAGGATATGCCCGCGCTGCTGAGCCTTCTTCAACAGGTGCCGCGTGCGCCGTGTGATTACGATCCTGCGGTGCTCGATGAAGTGCTGGATGAGTTCCTTCAAGCCCATGGTGCGCGGCTGACGGTTCACCAGCGCGATGTTGATCATGCTGACGGTGATCTGGCAATCCGTGAACTGATACAGCTGGTTCATCACCACCTCGGCATCCGCATCCCGCTTGAGGTCAATGACAATGCGGCATTTGTGCTGCCGACCTGAATGATCGTTGACGTCGCTGACATCCTTGATCTTGTCTTCCTTGACGGCCTCGGCCACCTGCTGCTGGATGGTCTTGCGGACGACGTTGTAGGGGAGTTCTTCGATGATGATGCTCTGTCGGCCGTTCTTCCCGGTCTCCACGCGCATCTTCGCCCGAAGGATGAGGCGTCCGCGGCCGGTGGAGTAACCTTCGATGATTCCATCGCGCCCGCAGATCACCCCGCCGGTGGGGAAGTCCGGTCCCGGGACGATCTTCAGCAGCTCTTCCAGCGTGATCTCGGGATTGCTGATGACGGCGACGATCGCATCACAGATTTCACGCAGATTGTGGGGCAGCAGATTACAGGCCATGCCGACGGCGATGCCCGTCGAGCCGTTCACCAGCAGGTTGGGGAACTTGCTGGGAAGCACGGTCGGTTCCATGAGCCGCTCGTCGTAGTTCGGCTGGAAATCGACGGTGTCGAGGTCCATATCGACCATCATGTCGACGGCGGCGGCGGTCATGCGGGCTTCGGTGTAGCGCATGGCCGCAGGGGGATCATCGTCGGTGCTGCCGAAGTTGCCCTGCCCGTCGATCAGGGGGTAACGCATGTTCCAATCCTGAGCCATGCGCACCAGCGTGGGGTAGATGACGGCTTCGCCGTGGGGGTGATAGTTGCCGGAGGTGTCCCCGGCGATTTTCGCACACTTGATATGCTTGCGCCCGGGAGTGAGATTCAGGTCGTTCATCGCGACCAGAATCCGCCGTTGCGAAGGCTTCAGCCCGTCGCGAACGTCCGGAAGGGCACGATCCATGATCGTGCTCATGGCGTAGGTGAGGTAGGAATCCTGCAGTTCCTGTTCGATCTGCAGTTCTTCGATTCGTTCCTGAGGCGCGCCGACGGGTTGTTGTTCTGACATGGTGGTTGTTCGTTGAAATCCCCGGAAATTCTACGGGAAACCCCCGGCGAAGGCGAACTGCACACCTGGCCCGTCGGCTGGACGCCCACCCGCAATGGCTCTGAGCACAGCCGTCTGACGGCAGCGCCGGCCGATGCGGTGGCATCTGGCGCGTTGTGCGCCCCGACAGCACGTTGCCGGTGAAGTGTCGGGAAGCCGTTGCCATTCGCGCCAGGCTGCCAGCCGGGAAGGGTTCGTGCGTTTCACCGGCACTTTCGCGGGCCTCTTGGTACATTCCCTGCCCGGCGTGCGCGTGTCTCACCCAAGTACGATGCGATCGCCGGCGGGGTCGAGCCATCCCGGGACCGGCCGTGGCTGGGGTGCGGCGGTGGTCATCGTCGGGGTGGGGCTGGCAATCCGGCTCGGGTTGGCCGCCGTTACACTGGGCACAAACGACGTCACGACCTGGCGCCGGTTCGGGTTTGAAGTGCTGCACTACGGTCTGGCCGCGGCCTATCAGATCGACCCGGAACTTGTGCATCCTCCGGCTCCGACTCTGTGGGCGACAGGGGCGGTACTGCTGAGCGGGACCTCGGAGCGCGCGTTTGCTTTCCTAATGAAGCTTCCGGCGATATCGGCCGACGTCGTGGCCTGCTGGCTGCTGTGGCGGATCGGCTGGCGCCGCCGGTCCGGGAGCGCACCGGGAGGCAGCATGATGACGGGGGAGCAAGGCACGTCATCGGCTGCTGACGATCGCTCTGCGCCGGCACCTGCGAAGATTCCGCCTCGTGCCAGCGGTTCGGGAGGGTTTTGCCCGCCGGTCGTACTGGTTGCCCTGTGGGCACTGAATCCGCTGGCGATTCTTGTCAGCGGATACCATGGCAACACGGACAATGTGTACGCGTTGCTTGTCCTGCTTGCCTTCGACTTGCTCGATCGACGGCGCTTCCTCGCCGCCGGCGCCGTGCTGGCCGCCGCGATCAACGTGAAGCTCATCCCGGTCCTGCTGCTGCCGGGGTTGCTGGCGGCGGCTCGATGGCCCGGTTCAGCCCGGCGGGTGCTGGCGGGCTTTTTCCTGTTGCTGGTGCCGATGAGTGCCGTTGCGCTGGTGTTGTACCCGTTCTGGGTGCTGCGCCTGCTGGAGTATGGCTCCAACCGCGAAGACTGGGGGGTTCTGCTGCTGATCAAGCTGCTGGAGCATGGTCATGCGGCCGATGTCGCTCCCGGCGCTGCCGAGCTGTGGTATTTTCGCAACGGTGGAAAGTGGATCATGCTGATGGCGCTGTTGGCGTCGGCGGGGGTCTGCCGTGTTCGCCGGCTCGATGCCTTCACGACTGCCGCCGTCGCGGCGGGAGTGTTCCTCGTGATCGCGCCGGGGTTTTCGCTGCAGTATCTGGTTCTGCCGGCACTGCTGCTGGTGGCAGCCAGTCCCCGATGGGGTGCCTATTTCGGGATCATGGCCGGTTGCTTCGCGGGCGGGGTGTATTATGTCTTCCTTTCGGAAAACTCCAGGTGGGCGTATTCACGGTTCTGGGGATTGTTTCCACCCGTCGCCGCCTGCTGCGGGCTGATAGTGTGGGCCATGCTTCTGGTGGCAGTGACGAGGTTGCTGCTCCGCAAGCCCGCTTCCGGGTCGATCGCTCCGGAGGCTCCTGACGCTTCGCATGTGGTCTGATTCCCGCCCCATCCTCAGCCTTCGATCGACCCGTCTGCTGTTGGCGGTGATTGCCGTGGGTCTGGCGGCGCGATTCGCGTTGCTGTCGATCAGCATCGGCTCGCTGGATGCGGTGATCTGGCAGCGCCTGGCGGAGAAGGTCGTAACTCACGGTCTGTACGAGACGTATCGCCAGGACATCTGGATGAACCACCCACCGGTCTCGGCGTTGTGGGCTGCTTGGGTCTGGCGGGCGGCTGAGGCAAGCGGTCTCAACTTCGCGCAACTCTATAAGCTGCCGGTGGTTATCGCCGATTGCGCCACCTGCCTGCTGATCTATCTCTCCTGGCAGGCGCGCGCCGGGCAGCTCGTGGCGCTGCAGGCCGCTGCGCTGTATGCGTGGAACGTCGATGCCATCCTGATCTCCGCTCATCACTGCAACAGCGACCCGGTATATTCGATGCTGAGCCTGCTGGCCTTGTGGTTGCTGGAAATCCGGCGTGCGCCTTTGCTGGCCGGTCTGGCGTTGGGGGCGGCGATCAACATCAAGCTTATCCCGGCCTTGTTGCTGGCACCGTTCCTGCTGCTGCCGCGTTCCCGCGCGGAGCTGGTGCGCGTGCTGGTGGGGCTGGGGTTGATGGCGGTGCCGTGCGTGTATGTCTGGCTCGAGCTGGGCAAGACGTTCCAGAAGCGGGTGATCGGGTATGACTCGGCCCCCACCGGGTGGGGCTTTCATCACCTGATCGATCAGTTGAGCAACCATCCGCTGCTCAAGAGCTATCTCGACACGGTTGCCGAGCGCTATCGTCGCAGCGCGGCTTTGCTGGTGATGGCGGTTGCGGCATGGGCTGTCCTGCGGTTACGCCGTCGAGAGAAAGGCGCCGACCGGATCGACGCCTCCGCCGCCGCCGCCGCCTGTTACGCGGCCGTCACACCGGCCCTGGCGCCACAGCACACGGTGTTCATCGGGGTTCTGCTTTTCGCCTCCGACCCTCGCAGCGGGGCGCATTGGGGCCTGCTGTCTGGTGCCTGGGCAATCGTCTACTACTTCTTTGCCTGGGACGGGTCGTTTCCCCTCGCCCCCGCCGCCGCTGCTTACGGCCCTGCTCCCACAGGGATGCTGACGACCATCGCCTGGCTGTGGGTGCTGGTGGAAGCCTGGCGCCGATGTTTTCGCCGGCCATCAACCTGAAGCGGATCCTTGAAGTGTGCCCGAAATGGCAGGGGACACCGGCTTCCAGCAACCCTTTGCCCACGAATTTGCCGAGTTGCGCTCAACCGGGACAGCCGGTCGCGAACCGGTCGGGGGAAGAAAACAGGTGGCCGGCCGGGGAGACGGGGAAGAAAGGCTCGGCCAGCCTGCAAGCGGGGCGGCTTGAATCTGGCTGAGGGCGGGGTAGTATTTTGCATCATCCGGGGCCATAGTGAAATGGGATCACGCGACCATGGCATGGTTGAATTTGGGGTTCAAATCCCCATGGCTCCAGTGAGTTTCCCGTGAACCGGGTCGAAAGACCCGGTTTTTTGATGTCTCTGGAACACTGGGTCAATCTGCTTGATTCGGTTTTACAAGGGGGAATCCGGGCAGATTCGCCTGACCTCGCCAGCTCGTTTGCCCGCTTTGCCATCGAGTGGCCGAACGCACGGCCTGCCCAGGTCGTGGACGAGACGATTACCCTTCCGACGTCACGCGCCGAAGAGCTGGGGTTGCTGGGCTACGCGCGGGCGGTGATGCAGGGTCCGTCGGCGGCAGCGCTGCTGCCGTTGGAAGAACCCCTGCCCCCGGGTCGCCTCTCAGCACGGATGGGGCGTACCGTGGTGCGAGCGGCATGGCTGGCGGTGGCGCGGCAGGCGGCTGTGGGCAGCGTGAGGCGCCCCGCGGCGATCGAAGCTCTGCTCCAGTCGCACGACGGCAGGACTTTTCTTGAGTTCCACAACGACGACCCGCCCGAAGCCTGGTGGTATGATGAGCTGGTCCTGCTGCATGCGGTGACGACCTGCTCCGTGCTGAGTCATGACCCGCAGGCACGCCGCGTGGCGATGGCTTCTGCCGGCTTCTGTCATCGGGAGATTCAGCCCGACCACGCCACGGGGCTGCCTTGGGCGCTGCATGCGTTTGTCTTGAACGCCGACACCCATTTGTTTGCGGATTGGCTGGTGAATGCATGTCTTGTGCAGTATGCTGGCGAGCCGCGCGGTTTGGCGCTGGTCTTGCTGGCTGATGCGCTGTATTGTCTGAAACATGTCGTCCGAGCCGGTACATCCTCAGGCCTTTGATCCGAGCTTCGCGAGTCTTTTGCGGTGTCCGGTCACGCGCAGCCGCGTCCGCATGGATGGAGACTGGCTGATCTGCGAGGCCGGCGGGCTGGCGTATCCCATTCGCGACGGAATCCCCGTGATGTTGCCCGAATCGGCACGCCTGCCGGAAGGTTTCTCCTCGCTGGAGGAATTCAAGCGGGCTTTCGCACAGCGGTAAGGCTTCGCGCAAAGCGGGTCCAAGGGTGTGCGCGGAGGTCTTTTCAAAGGTTGCCCATCAAGCCGCTGGAGGGGGGAACCGATCTTTGCCGCTCTTGGGGGGAATTCTGGCCCGTGAACTGACGCAATGGATCCGCTTGGTTGAATGGCGCGCTGCCAGCCGAACGCAACAGCCGGGAGCAGATTTTCATAAGTTTCTGCAAGATCAGGGGTTACGATCCAGTGGCGGGGTGCTCGGCGGCGGGCCGGGGTCCGGCGGGCGGGGCAGCGGACTCTGGCACGGGCCTTTCAACCGACTCGGCTTCGGCAGAAGTGTTCAACCGCTCTGGAGACCGGTTCGGCAGCTCGGACAGCCCCGCCGCCGCACCGTTCTCCGGCTGTGGCAGGTCTTTCAGGCTGTTCAACCCGAAAACCTCCAGAAACCGACGGGTGGTGCCGTAAAGAATGGGGCGCCCCGGCTCTTCGGCCCGGCCAGCGATCTTCACCAGGTGCTTTTCCATCAGGTTCCGAATCGTCTCCCCGCAGGCCACCCCCCGAATGGCTTCAATCTCGGCCCGGAGGATGGGCTGCTTGTAGGCAATGATGGCCAGCGTCTCCATGGCTGCCTTGCTCAGCCGTGCATCGGCTTCTCTCTGGTGAAGCTTGCGGAGCAGTTCCCCGAATTCCGGGAGGGTGAGCATCTGATATCCGCCGGCTACCTGTTCGATGCGGAACGCCCGCCCGGTTTCGGCGTAGGTGCGATTCAGTTCCCGGACGGCCGCGCGGATGGGCCGGGTGGAGTCAAGTCCCAACATCTCCGCCAGCCGTCCAGGCGTGAGGGGGTGATGGGTGGAGAAAAGAAGGGCTTCCAGAGCGCGCAAGTCCACCGCAGGCACTGTTTCGGGCCCTTGCCCGGCAACCTCACTCGGGCAACCGGGGGCTTCCTCAACGGCACCGTCGGCGATGTCGATTTCACAGGCTCCCCGCGGGGGCGAGAAGCCCATCTCGGAATCTTCCCGGGGCAATTGAACCTCACGAACCAGTCGCATTGCCGCTCCCATCTGCCGGTGCCCAGCGGGCGCCGCATGGGATTGATCGGCAAAGACGGCCGATAAGCTTTGGCTTCCGCCGATAGCTGGCAAACCGGCGGGAGCCGACACGGGGGACGATATCCAAAACCCCTCAGGCTTTCCAAGGGCGAATCGGCTGGGAGGCATTCAAAGCTTCTGTCGTTCCACCCTCGCAGTGGGTATTGGATGGGCCGAACTATCAATACGCCGCAGCAGGAGTTGGCGCTGCGCGCCCGGGGAACGTCGCATACAATCGCCGTAAGCCTATTGGGAACAGAGACTTGCGCGTGCGCGCAGCGGAATTTTGAGGACGGGGCGCCTCGCTTCAGACCGCCGATCCGGCGCCGTCCGGCCTGATCCCCCGAAAGAGGAGGCAACTGCCGGCGACCCTGCGAAATCGTCGTCCCGGCTTGGAGCCTTCCACGTGAGTAATCACCCGCCGAATTTTGTTGACAGCACCAGACAACGAATTAGCATTTTGTGTCAGACTGGGGGTGTGGAATTTCCCGCCGCCGGGTCACGTCTACGCGAGGGCCACAAACCTCGCGCTCAGGTAAGAAATCGGGGGTCACATCATGAGGCAAGGCGCCGTCGATTGAGAGATCGATGCGCGCCCGGGTCGGAGGAAACGCCATGTGCCCTGACCGTTTGCTGATGGAGCGCCGGCGCGTGCTGCTCGCCGCCGCCGCGGTATCTCTGGCTTCGTGCTCGTTCGCGATCGCGCAGCTGGCGCCGGGGACGAATATCCAGACGAGGATTCGGCCAATCACCTGGCAGCAATACAGTGCCACTGACCTCGGCGGAGGGGTGACGATCGAGCAGCGCACCGCGCTTGGAATCTGGGACACCGGAGACCCGGTTCACACGTTTTCGAAGGACACGGCGGCGCGACTGGGCATCAACCCGTTGGGACCCATCAACACCAATCCTGGATACGCTGCTGGTGGTCTGGTCACGCTCAATCCCGCCGCGGTCGCGTCGCAGACCATCACCAGCGGGGGGTGGTTGGGTGCGCGTTTTGACGGTCCCGAGCGCACGACGCCCGCGGGCTACGTCGATCCATATGTTCGCGCAGGTGATCCAGCCCATGTGCTCACGACCGCCCACGTCGCCCACACTGCCGGGGTGGCCACAGCCGACATCAGGCCGTATTACGAAGACTACAACGATCGAGTCAACGTCAATCTCAACGGCACCGCTTTCGCCGCCCGCGCCAACCCGGCACAGAATCTCGTGACGTTCGTCGACCCGATCAACGGCAGTCCGATCCCCTTCCGATTCGACAACAGCAACGGGCACGGGCGCGGGCTGGCCACAGCCGGGCCCGCCGACCTGAACAGCCGTGCCTCCAGCGTCTCGTTCTTTGCCAACAACCATGCGCAGGTCCCCACCAGGACGCGCAACGCCAATCCCGGCTTCGTGCATTTCTTTGAGCTGATCCCCATGGAATTTTCATCCACGACGTTGACGCCCTCGGCGGGAGCTGGCCCGGTTGGGCTGGCGGCGGAGTTCGCCGCCGCGCCAGCGGACGTCAACACGATCATCCGCGTGCGTGTCGCCGCAGCCGACGGCACCGCTACGACCGGGGTGATTCCAACGCGCAATTTGCCCCCGGGCAGCGATCCGGGCTATCGCCCTCACGACTTAGGGATCGTCAATATCTTCGCCGTTCTCGATAGCGGCATGTTCGTGCGAAACGCCACCATCAACATCGGCGGGACCGAGAATCCCAACGGCTTCGTTCGCCGCGAAGGGCGGGTTCGCGTGATCGTGGGTCACAACAACATCGCCGGCAATTTTGTTCAGGACTTCTCTCAGGACATTGCGCTGCCCTCGCAGGCGCCCCTGACCTTCGGCCGGATTCAAATTCCGGACCTGGGGATTGACACCGGGCCGGCTCCGATCCTGCTGGACACCGGCGCGCCGAGTACCGACGCGACCGTCGTCGGAACCGATATCTTCAACCGCTTCGGGCAATATTGGGATCTCTCCCCCCGCGGGGTCGCCCCCAATCCCAACCGCGGCTTGCTCACGCTGATCGGACCTTCCGATGCCGGCGTCCGCGCCGCCGTCGCCAGCGGAATGCTCCTGACAGTTGACCGCAACACGACCGGTCTGGCCCGCACGGCCGTCAACTTCGAAAAAACCATCGGCACCGTGCCGCAGCTCAACGCGGCGGGACCCGGGCTGACTCTCGCCAGCGACGGTGTGCCGAATCAGGCGGCCGGGACCGTCTTTCGCACGCATCTGACCGGCAGCAACGCCACGTACATTGACGAACAGGCCAGCGGTCTGAACCGTGGGGTCAACGGACACGTGATCGACGGGATGAGCCTTGGCGGCGATGGCATGGCCAAGGACGCCGAGCTGTATTTTTCGGTGTCGCCGTCGTCTCAAGGCCTTGCTGGGTCCGCAGTGGCGGCCCAGCGCGCCCTGAATCAGCACGCCGCTGATGTGTTCCGATCGCAAGCGCCTCGGCCGGTGATCCGGGCCGTGGGAATCCCGAACCCGCCTGATCCGCAACCCCTGATTTCAATCACTCGGACCGAGGGAAATAACACGTTGTATATCAATCAGGAGGTCATGGGGCTCGCTCCCAACGTCGGTCCGGGCGCGATGGCAGAAGCCAACTCGGAAAACCTCCTGGACTTCGATCTGCACACCAACCGCGCCCTGCCGGACAACGCGTTGTCAAACCTCGACTCGCCGATCCGGGCGCGCAACGAGACGCCACCGGCCTCCCGGCCACGGATCGGCAATGATGTGCTCGGCGGGAACTTTGACCATTATTTCAGCATTTCACGCGATGCGGCGGCTGGCCCCCTCAGCGGCGCTACCATCTTCCGCAACAACCTCGATACTGTCTTCGCGACGGCCGCCACAATGGGCCTGAGCGCGGCCAACGATGACATCGACGCCTTGGCCCTTTTCCGTCCGTCGGTCGCTCCGGGGACGATCGGAGGTCCGCTGCAACCCGGGCCTCAGCGCCCGACCAATGCTCTGTTCGCCACCGGTGGCTTCAACATCTTCGATCCGAATGATGGCAGCCTCTTCGAGGGCATCGACCTGTTCAACGGCGGGCTGTCGGATGTGGCGCTGTTCAGCCTGGCGCCCGGCTCGCTCACGCTGCTTCAGTTCGGTCTCTCCCCAGCCGACCTCTTCATCACCGATTTTGACGGCACGTTCACGCTTTACGCCACGGCGGAGGGCTTGGGACTGAACTTCAGTGATAACATCGTCGGCCTGGATTCGATCCCCGAACCTTCGCTGGTGCCGTTGGCATTGCTGGTGCTGCTCCGGCGGCGGCGAACCACCGGAGGGAGTGCGGGCTGACTTCATTCGAAGGTTCACCGGCCGCTTGTGTGCCGGCGTGATAAAACCTTGCGGCGATTCGGATACGCTGAAGCGAATTGCCTGCGGGCCGAATTCTGCTGGAAGCAATCCGGGAAACCAGAAAGCCCCGCCGTCGGGCGGGGCTTTTGACGAGTTGAGCCGGCTCAAAAACGTCCGACAAGAGCGGATACCCCCAAGGGGAGTCGAACCCCTGTCCTCTGGCTGAGAACCAGATATCCTAGGCCACTAGACGATGGGGGCCAATGCCATAAGTGTATGCGTCCGCAGGGCATCGTCAATGCCACCTGGAGGCTCGGCAGCGTAGCTCAACCGTTCAGTTGAGATCGGCAGTTGTCTCGCAACACCCCACCTGAACGGTTGGCAGACGAGTTCTGGGGCGCCGGCTGCGGCCTTCTCGTGCGGGAAGCACGCCACTGCAGGGTCGTTCATCTGCGGATGTGGCTGAGCAGGTGGCCGAGTTCCGGGCCGATCAGTCGGCTCATGGCCAGTTCGCAAGCCGCCGGGCTACCCGGCAGTGCGAACAGCAATTTTCCGCAAGCCACGCCCCCGATGGCCCGGCTGAGCATCGCCGCCGGACCCACCTGCTCAAAGGACAGCATGCGAAACAGCTCTCCGAAGCCCGGCAGGGGGGTCTCAATCAATTGCTCGACGACCGGCACCGTCTGGTCGCGCCGGGAGAGGCCGGTTCCCCCGGTTGTGATGATCGCGTCGATGTCCTGCCGCTGGAGGAATTGCCGCAACAGCTCGCGCAGCTCGGCGGGCTCATCGCGGATGAGCCGGTATTCGGCTATGGTGTGACCAGACTCGCACAACCTTTGCTGGATAGCTGACCCGGAAGCATCTGTAGCGGGATTGCGCGTGTCGCTGAGGGTAATCACCGCGCAGCGCGCCACGATTCCCTTGCCGCACTTGCGATGCTGATCGGCGGACATGGGTTGGATCATGCCTCTTCGCCCGTGGCAGAGTCAACGGCAGAGTCTGCCGCGGGCCAGTATTTGCGGTGACAGGCTTGGAGGGAAGGTTGCCCACCCGATGGGCCGACTGTACTTTTCTGCCCGGTGCCCCCGCTGCTGCTTGCACAGGCTGCCACTTCCCACCCCGCCGAGGCTGCCGGATCGCTTGCCGGCCATTTCACGTGGATCGACTGGTCGATCCTTCTGGGCTATGTGGTCCTGACCACATGGATCGGTCATCGGCTTTCCGGCAAGCAGGCAACGATCAAGGACTTTTTCCTCGGCGGCCGACGGTTGCCGTGGTATGCGGTCACCGGTTCCAGCATCGCGACGGAAATCAGCGCGGTGACGTTCATCGGGGTGCCGGCGCTGGTGTTCGCCGCGGGGGGGAATTTCACGTACATGCAGCTGGGTCTGGTGGCCGGGCTGCTCTCGCGAATCTTCGTGGCAACGGTGCTGGTACCCCAGTATTACAAGCACCTGGTCTACAGCCCGTACGACTACATGGGTCAGCAGCTCGGCGGGGGGGTTCGCGGGGTGACCACGGCGTTGTTTACCGTGGGTGGGGTTCTGGCGCAGTCGTCGCGGGTGTATCTGACGGCCCTGATCCTGGATGTGGTGATGTCGCGTGAGCTGGGGGCACTGGAAGCGGCCAGCGGGATCGATTCGGTTCACTGGGCGATCCTTTTCATCGGTATCGTCGCGGTGCTGTGGACGCTCATCGGTGGAATCGTCAGCGTGATCTGGACTGATGTGATCCTCTTCGTCGTGTTTGTCCTCGGCGGGCTGACGGCGATCGGATACGTGGTGGTCAACCTCTCCGGGGGGATGGGCGAGCTGTGGTCGGTGGCCCGCGCGGGAGGCAAGCTGCAACTGTGGGATCTGGATTACCGGCTCGATCCGGTCAAGGAATATACGATCTGGACGGCACTGTTCGCCGCCACGCTGGGAAACATCGGCGCCTATGGCACCGACCAGCTCATGGCGCAGCGGATTTTCTGCTGCAAATCTCCGGGCCAGGCAAAGCTGGCGGTGATGGCCAGCTATGCCGGCATGGCGGTCACCTGGCTCATGTTCCTGGTCGGGGCAGGGCTGTTTGTCTACTACAAGGGCGCGCCGGCCATCGGTGAAAATGCCGCTTATGCACAGCACCTGGCGGCGGGCAAATCCATCACCGAGTCGGCGGCGCTGGCAGCCATCCCCGTGGAATCCTGGGCGCGACCACTGGAGGGCGAGGCGCTGGCCAAATACCGGCAGGACAAGGACTCGATCTTCCCGATCTACATTCTGACGGTCATTCCCACCGGCCTGACCGGCCTGATCATCGCCGGCATATTCGCCGCCGCCATCAGCTCCCTGGACTCGATTCTGGCCGCACTGGCTCAGACGACGATGAGCGCCGTGTACCTTCCGCTGCGCAACCGGGCGCTGAAGCGGCGTGACCCCGCCTCGCCGCCGGTGGAGGAGTTCACCATCGAATCCGCAGAGGGGCGCCGGACGATACGGGTCAGCAAGGCCCTGGTGATCGCCTGGGGGGGAACACTCGCGGCGATGGCCGTTGCCATCGGAGCCTATAAGACGGCCGCCGACATCCCCATTCTGCCGCTCGCCCTCGGTCTGGCAGGGATGGTCCAGGGGGCACTGCTGGCCGCTTTCTTTCTGGCGTGGCTGCCGCTGGGGGTGACGGGCCGGGGGCTGGTCTGGGCGGCGCCGATGTCCTTCCTGACCGTTTTCGCGGTACGTTTCCACGAGCCGTGGGCCCGGTGGACGATCTACGCCGCCGCCGCCGTGCTGCTGCTCACCTGGCTGGCGACGATCGGCACCGCTGGTGACCCGCGGGTTACCCGCCGACGCCTGTTTCAGACCCTCTGGCTGCTGCTGGGGATTGCCGTGATGATCGGGACGGTGCACTTCGGCTATGTGCGGGCCACGATGGTGCCGGGCACCAACAAGATCAGCTATGTGACCATCGCCTGGCCGTGGTTTGCGGTGGTTGGCGCCGCCGTGGCGTTCGTCTTCGGCTGGGCGCTGGCCGATCGGAAATCGGCCTGACCGGGCTCAGGTCGCCAACGCTCCTGCCGGGCGCAACTCGACATGCAGTTCTTCGACGGCGGCTGCGGTGAAGGCGTAGCGAAATGACTGCTCATCGACGAAACGATCGGCTGCCATGCGCTTACAGGGGATTTTCGCGGAAACCTGATCGCGGGCGAAGGGCCAGGGGTCGAGGGTCGCGCAGGTGGCCTCACGACGGGTCACATGAATGATCAGTTCCCTGCCGCCCGGCGTTGTGGTCAAGGGCCCGAGGACGGGAAACGGCACGTCCGTGCAGCACAAATTGAGGCTGAGCCGGTCCATCGCCGAGAGCCACCGGAAATCGTGCAGAAGCTGTTGCTCCCCCGGATCGGGGCTGTCCGGGGCCAGGCCGAGCATCAGCGGCAGGTCAAGCCGCAGTCCAAGCCGGCGGCGGCAGTGTTCCTGCTGTTCGATCTCAGCGTGCTGGAACTTGTTCACGGCGAAGGCAAGGCGCAGGTCGGGCTGGCTACCTGCTGATTGTTTGAAGAGCCGGGCAGAAGCATTGGCCGACAGTGCAAGCGAGTGGATGCTCACCAGCAATCCGGCGCGGGGGCCGGCTTCCTGAAGCGCCCTTCGGGAAGATTCGCGCCAGATCTGCATCCCCCGGGGCAGGGGCGTCTGGAACACATCCATCGGCCGGCCGTCGGGATCGAGCATGGGGGCGGCGTCGGCCTCAATCCATCCACAGTCATGCAGCGCCACAGCCTGGATCACGTTATGGTCCAGTTGCTGCACTATCCCCCCAAGCTCAGCAGCCAGATCACCGGCGAGTCTGGCATGATCGTCCTGCGAGACCAGCCACCACTGATTGTTCACTTCCCGACGGATCATGCCTGCAACATACCACGAGATCAGAGCACAGCTCGACAGCGGGCAGTGCGGGAGTCTGCCAATCGGCAAATCTTCAAACTCTTCGAAGATTCACCAGCCCCATCGGCAAGACAGATTCGCCGGGAGCGCGCCAAGCGTGCGGACCGATCCTTCACCCGGGGTGAGGAACCTACCCCGCCCGTGGATTCGCAATCCTCGCCGCCGTGCGATACAAACCGTCGCCTCGACGAACTGCCCGCTGATGGAGCTGAACTTCTTCACCGTTGCCTGTCTGTTGAGTCTGTCGATGGTGCCCGGCATCTACCTGCTGGGCGGCGGCCGCAGCCAGGCTGAAGGGGGTTTCTGGCGTTTCGCCGTTGCCGTGGCTGTGGGGGTGACCGGTTTTGCGCTTGTGGGGTCGGCCCTGATGCAGGGACCCGGCGATCAACCGCTGCCGATCGATCCAGCTTACCTGCTCGCCCGTCGGTTCGACACCGCCGCATTGCATTATGCGACCCTGGTTGCGGTGATTTGCGCTCTGCTGGCGGCTGGAGCGAATCGCCTGAGCCTTGGCTGGCTGGCGATGACGGCACTGATGCTCGGGGCGGTTGCGCTTCCCGTGGCGATGAAAGCTCTGTGGCTTGGTCCGATGATGCGGCTGGGGGTGATCGATATCGGCGGGGCATCAGTGCAGGCGGCAGGGGCGGCGTGCGTATTGGCGGTGTCGGCGGGGTTGCCGAGTTGCCGGAGGGAGCCGGATCAGGACGCTCCGCCATCTTGGGCAGTGGGGATGATCCTGCTGCTGATGGGGTGGGTGGCTTACCTCTTCGCATCGGGAGTCATGCGTTCACCGGCTACCGTGGTCGAGGGCGCGCTCAACTGCCTTCGCGCCTCGGCCGTGGCGGCGGCGGTGGCGGTGTTGGTGGAACGCATTCGGGGAAATCGCCATCCAGCCCGCTCCATCGCCGCTGGAATACTGCTGGCGCTGGTGACGATCGCGCCAGCGGCGGGTCGGGCGCCGGGGGTGGTCGTGATGGCCGTCGGGGTACTGGCACCGCTGGTTGCACCGGCAATGCGACGATTCTGCGCGCAGCGTTTCGGGGTGGTGGATGGTGCCGGCATCATTTCGGCGCACCTGTTCGGGGCGATTTTCGGAATGACGCTGGCGACACCCTTTGCCGTCTCGATCGAATCCCTGCGAATTCAGCTTTCCCTGCAGATGCTTGCCGTCACGCTGGCGTTGGGTCTGGGGGCGGCCATGGGTCTTCCGGTGAGCATGATCGCGAGAATTTTCCGGCGGCGTGGCGCGCCGGCAGGTGCGAGGGCCTGATCTTCAACCCCGCGGGCGTCAGCGGGTTCCCCGGGGTGCTGCCTTTCCCCTGCGCCGGCCCGAGGCAGGCTCCACCGGAGTTGAATTCCTTGCACCCGCGGTTGAGCCTTCGGGGGCGGGCCGCTATCCCGCCGGTTCCTGATCCGCCTTGAGCGACTCAATAGCCTCCCTCAGCCGCTGCACCTGCTCGGAGACGATCTGGCGTATCTCGATCACATTCTGGAGGATTTTCTGCCCATGCCCGGCGATGGTCTTTGCCATGGTTTCGATTTCCTCCAGTTTTTTGGAGGATTTTTCGACGCGATTCACGCAATCTTCCAGGGCCGCGATTTCCCGGCTGTGTTGCGCATCCTCCAGCTTCTGACGAATGACCAGAGCCCGGGCGATGGAGATGGCGGCGGTGAGGATGATGTCGGTGTTGGGGTCTTCCTTGTCCCAGACGCACAGCACATCGTTGCCGATTCGGCGCAGCGACTGCTGGCCGGGCGGGGCGACGGCTTTTGAAAAGACAAAAATGCCCACCTGAGCACCACGGTTGGGTCGCGCTTCCTTCAGTTCTTCAAGTGCCTGCGACTCGCGGAATCGCTCGACTTCCTTGCATTCCACAACAATCCGGGCACCCGGCGCCGCCGATTCAGCACCCAGCGTGATCAGAATGTCTCCCTTCTTGCAGTGGGGCACGCTGCCAGCAGAGTTGCCCGTCCGCTCGACCAGGTCGCCGGCCGCCTCTACCTGCGGCTTGATCGTCTCGAAGACAACCTGCTCAAATTCGATGCCGTGCCGCGTGCTTCGCGCTGATTCTTCCTTTCTGGCCCGGAGCACTTCGAGGGTGCGGCGAACTTCTTCGTGAAAGCGGGCGCTTTGCTCGATGAGATCGCGAATCTGCCTCGAGAGGCGGCTGATGGCCGACTGTTCATTGTCGAAGGAAAACTGATCGGAAATGGACTTGCTGGCCAGTTCCACGCGCCTGACAAGCTGTGCCAGCGCGCCCTGCTCGTTGTTCAACGAAAACTCGTTCCGGACTGCTTCGACATCGGCAGCCAGGTCTTTGCGGAGTTTGCCGTTGCTGTCCGTGAGCTGCTCAAGGCATCGGCTCAGAGCGGATTGCCGGTCATCCAGGGAGAATTGCCGGAGGATCAGCTCCGCCTGCTTCGCCAGCGCCTCGGCGACGGACGATTGAATGCGGGTGAGCAATCCATCCTTCTGCTGGGGGGAAAGCATCTGCATCAGCGGGCTGGCATCGCCGACATGCTGGGCCAGCGTGCGCGCCAGCCGCGAGGTCTCCCCATCCAGATGCTCTGCCAGCAGACGGGAAAGCTCTCCGTCCTTGTTGACCAGCCGGTTCAGCCGTTCGATGAGTTTGCCGCTTGATGGATCGAAATACTCCTGCAGGTTCCCTAAGATGCGGGTGACAAGTTCGTTGGCGTTTCCGGTGACGAGCTTGTCAACCTGAGAAATCAGACGTTCTCCCTCGGCCCGGAGCGTGGCGACATCCACAGCGCCGCTGGCGTGACGGAGGGCGATGACTCCCAGGCGCAGCGCCGTCAGGGCATATTGCTGGCGCTGCGGTCCTTCCGGACGGGCCTGCAATTCAGCGATGCATTCGGGGTCATGAATCTCCAGCGTCAGACGCAGTCCTTCGGTGCCCTGCAGAGCTGCCGACGCCTCATCCTCCTTCCTCGACGCCGCCGGTCCCTCTTGAAGGATTGGTACCATGCCGGAAGTGTAGTCCCACCGGCCGGCCGGGCAATCAGAATCTTGCGGGCAAGGCGCGACGCTTTCCGCTTGCACTGACAGGATGTTGTCAGTGCTACGAGGGAACCGGCAGGTCTCTGCCGGCAGTCAGCCACTCTGATGCCGGGCGTTCCGGCCACGGGCGCCGCGCGGGAGCGCCGGTCGCTCCAGAGGCTATTTGCCGGCTTTGTATTTGGCGTCCAATGCGGTG
>JAVQWE010000012.1:0-17768 GCA_033579175.1 Phycisphaerales bacterium
GATGAAGAAGGCCATCGAAGTGGCTCGACGGGTCTTTGCCCGCAGAAACCGACCGTGGACCCCGATGGACGAGCAGCTTCTGCACCACGCCGCCGAGGCGGCCCCCATCGCCGAGAAGTGAACTCTCCGTGCAAGCTGGCAAGCCGACGTTAACAGGAGCAGCCTCGACCCGGTTTTCCGCGCTCGTGGAAGGGGCGCTTCGCTTGACGGGCCGGGCACCCCGGAGCTGCGCCAACAGGATGGCAGCACGATCCGATGGCGATCCAGCCGGGGGAAAGGCCGACACCCGATCAGGGGGTTTCGCCGGGTTGACGGGGTGCGCTGCCGACGGCCCGACCGTTGGCGACGCAGCAGGCAGCAAGATTCCGTAAATCCCGGAACCCCTCCTGTCACCCATGCACATCGCAAGGAAGCTGACCCTCGAGGCTTGCGGGGAACCGATTTTTCTTGAACATCGGCCCTGCCAGCGGTAGACTTCATGTCCGTGTACATTTCGGAGCCGCTCATCAGGGGCAGAGCGGTCTGTCGCACATATCTACGGGAGAATTTGCGATGCGTCGCGATCTTTTGTGTCTGACAGGCATTTGCCTGCTTGTCCTGATCCTGGGACTGCCGGCCCACGCCCAGTTGATCGTCGGGAATGATCAGAGCGGGACGGCGACGATTTACGACGTGAATCCCACCACTGGGGTCGCCACGCCGCTGTATTCGTCCACAACCAGCGAGGCCAAGCCGTGGGGCATGGCCTATGACCCGGCGACGAATTTCCTCTACTGGAACAACGGCAGTGTGCTCTACCGCTCGCCGTATCAGAATCCGCTGGTGCCGCAGAACCTCGGCGGCATGACGTTTAACAACGCGTCCGTCAACTTTGTGGCACTGTCCTTTTTCAATGGCCGTCTCTGGGGCACGCGCAACATCGCCACTGAAGCCGTGTATTCCATCGATGTGAACACGCTGCAGGCAACGCAGGAATATGTGTATCCCTCGGCGTTCGACTTCGGCGGCCTGGAACATGACCAGACCACGGGGATTCTTTACGGTCTGAGCGATGCAGCCCCTGCCGGTGGCTCGGTGGGGCTCTATGAAATCAACGTGATCGCGCAGACAACCACGTTCCGCGCCCCGTACCCGCCGGGAGAGACCGACATTGACGGGTTGGCCGTGCATAACGGCATCGCGTACTACGTCACCGACGGGCCGAACACGCTCCAGCCCAACTTCTACATCTACAGTGTCGCCACCGGCACGTTGCTGGGTACGATCCCATCGCCTTTCACCGGCAGCGGCACATTCTCTGCCGCAACGTGGATCCCCGAGCCCGCCGCCGCCGTCGCGCTGCTGGCCGGGCTGGCGGTGTTGCGTCGTCGTTGGTGAACGCGCAATCGGGTCTGCCGTCAGCGTTTGCAGGGAATCCCCCCGCCGCGGGAGGCCGCCTCGGCCTTCCGCGGTTTTCTTTGTTCGGATGACGGGCCAGTCAGAGCCCCGTCGATCGCCCCGCTCACAGCAGCGCTCCGGCTACGGCATAAGCGACGGTGGTGACGGCCGCGGCGATGAGGGCGTAGGGCAACTGAGTTCGAATGTGGTCGACGTGATCCGCCGCCGATGCCATGGAGGCGATGATGGAAGTGTCGCTGATCGGTGAGGCGTGATCCCCGAACACGCCCCCCGACAGCGCCGCCGCCACAAAAGGCGCGGGGGACAGCCCCATCGCCGCCGCCGCCGGGACAACGATCGGCACGAACAGAGCAAACGTGCCCCAGCTCGTTCCGGTGCAGAAGGAAACAAAGGCCGAAACAACAAAGACCAGCGGCAGGAAAATCCACGGCGGAAAGACCCCGGCGGTGGATTGTGCGACGTATCGGCCCGTCCCAAGCTGGTTGGCCACCGAAGCCAGGGCAAGCGCGAGGATCAGAATCAGCGCCATGTTCACGAGCCCGCCGGCGCCCTTCAACCCCAGTTGCACCAGTTCATGGATCGAGAAGGCGCGCTGAACCCGCAGCAGAACCCACGCCGTCGCGAGCGCCAGAAGCACGGCCCACAGGACGCTGGTCGATCCGGAGCCTTTTCGCAGGTCGCCCTGGCCGGTGATCCACAGCGCCACGGGCATGGCGAGCACCATCGTGGCGATGGGAAGTACCATGTTGAGTGCTCGTGGAGGGATACGCTCGGTGACAGGTGGCGAGAGTATGTCCGGATCAATCAGAGGCTGGGCTCCCGGCCACAGAAGCTGGCCTTGCCGGGTCCGCTGTTCGGCGTGGCGCAAAGGCCCGACGATAAACCGTCCCAGCGCAACAAGCCCCGCCAAAACGATCACCGCAAAGCAGTAGAAAAGCATGGGGACCGCTGACAGAAGCATCGCGACAGGCGCTTGCGCGCCGGCCTGCGACAGCAGCGAGATGACCAGCGCGCCCCAGGCGTTCAGCGGAATCAACATGCAAACCGGGGCGGAAAGCGAATCCACCAGCAACGCCAGGCGCTCACGGGACAGCCGGAACCTGTCGAACAGGGGCCGGCCGACGGCCCCACCGACGAGGATCGTGATGTTGGATTCTACAAAGATGACCAGCCCCAGCACGAAGACGAGCAATCCGGCCCGCCGGGGACTGTTCACAAACCGCCTCCGCTCCAGCCAGCCGACCAGGCCGCGTACGCCGCCGGAGGCTTCCACCGTGACAATCAGTGCGCCCACCGCCAGCGTGAACAGCACGACGCGCGCATTGCCCGCGTCCCCCAGCACCAGCACAGCCTGTTCGATGGCCTGGGCCAGTCCGCGCAGGGGATTTCCCCCGGCCAGCAGCGTGCACCCGATCCAGACCCCTGTCGCCAGGGACAGATAGACCTGACGGGTTGCCAGTGCCAGCACGATCGCGATCAGCGGGGGCAGAATTGAGACCCAGGAAGGCTCGGGCATGGGGTGCGGGGGCAGTGTGGATCGGGAGCAGCGGGCTGTCAAATCCCGGGGCTTGTGCGAGCCGATAGGGTTTTTTTACGACGGTGGGAAATGGTCGTATCCTCAAGATGTCGTGAAATCCCGGGGCAAGTCATTCGTATACATTCACACTCCTGCGCAATGGCGAGCGCTGACTTCGCCGGTGCGCGTGGAAATGCTGGAGGTTCTGCGTCGCCTCGGGCCGATGCCTCTGGCGGAGATTGCCCGGAGGCTGGACCGCCCGGCCGACGGGTTATATCACCATGCCCGGGTGCTGGCCGGGGCGGGGGTCGTGCGGGTTCGCCGACGGGAGGGACGCGGCCGACCGGAGGCCGTGCTGGAGCTGGCCGGAAGGGAGATTCGGGTGGACCTGTCCACGAAGGTGCCTGCGCGGCGGTCGCGGTTGTTGCGGATGCTCTCATCGCTGCATCGAGGGAGCTTCCGATCGCTGATCGCCGCGTATCGAGCCGGGAGGCTGAACAACCCACCGACGAACTGGAATTATCGCTGGGAGGTGGGCTGGTTAAGCTCCCGGGCGTACTCGCTCGTATTGAGGCATTTCGATGCGATTCTTCAAATTCTGGATCGTGGGCGCGCCGACCCCTCCAGCCAGCTCTCTCATGTACAGATTCTGGCGTGTCCGGTGGTGCGTCGCCGTGGCGCCAAGGCTCGGCTGCAAACAAGAACCGCGACCGGAGAATCGGGCTGATTTCGCCCGCTGCAGAGGCCCCTTGACCGGAGAGTTCGCATGAGATGGACGCGCTGGGCGGCGACGCTCGGGCTTGTGCTGGTAGCACTTGCCGGCTGCCGGCAGGCATCGCCAGTGGCGATGTCGGAGCATCGGCGGCAGTTGCACCTGCAATCGTTTGATCAGGTCTGGGAGACTGTCCGTAAGCAGCACTGGGACAAGGACTTAAACGGGGTTGACTGGGAAGCCGCCCGCAACGAACTGCGCCCCAAGGTGCAGTCGGCGGCGACCGATGCGCAGGCGCGCGCCGTCATGACCGAGCTGATCGGGCGGTTGAAACAGTCGCATTTTGCGATCATCCCGGCCGAGGCATACGCGCGACTCGACGAGTTGCCCGGCTCCCGGGATTCCGGGGAATCGACCACAGCGCCGTCGGCTCAGGCAGGGGTGAGCGGGGTGCACCTGCGGGTGGTGGGGGATGACGTGGTGGTCACAAGGGTTGAGCCCGGCTCGGCGGGGGAAAAGGCGGGAGTCCGGCCGGGCTGGTTGCTCCAGCGCGTGGGGAAGACTCCTGTTGATCGAGTGCTGCGAGACGTTCGAAAGGCCTACGGTTCGAGCAATCTTCTGAGAGCCTATGAGATTCTGACGATGAACAGTCTCCTGGAGGGTGATATCGGGAAAACGCTCGACGCGCGGTTTCTGGACGGAAAGAACCGGAGCGTCCGGGCGGCGATTACGCTGGAGAAACCCGCCGGCACGCCGGCAAAGTTCATGAATCTGCCCACCTTTTACGTGCAAACCGAGGCGCGACGCATCGAACCTGACGTGGGATACATTTTCGTCAGCGCCTTTTTCGGGACCGAGACCGTGCCGAAGTTCCGGGCGGCGGTGGAATCATTCCGTGACGCCGACGGGCTGATTCTTGATCTTCGTGGCAACCCCGGAGGAATCGGCTTCATGGCCAACGGGATGGCCGGTTATCTGGTGGACCAACCGGGCTTGCAGCTTGGCCAGATGACGATGAGAGATGCGAAGCTGGATTTCAGGATCAACCCGCAGCCCTTTGTTTTCACCGGTCCGCTGGCGGTTCTGGTGGATGGCGCTTCCATGAGCACCAGCGAGATTCTGGCCGGAGGTCTGCAGGACATCGGACGTGCCCGGGTGTTCGGCACGCCCACGCCCGGCGCGGCCCTGCCCAGCCGCATCGAGAGACTCCCCAACGGCGATGGGTTTCAATACGCGTTTGCCAATTATGTGTCGGCCCGGGGGCAGGCCCTGGAGGGCAGGGGCGTTCAACCGGATGAGGTGGTATGGCCGGAGCGGCGCGCCCTGCTGGCGGGGCGCGATCCGGTCATCGATGCGGCGGTGGCGTGGATTGTCAATCAGGCACGGTTGAAAGTGGGTCGCCTATAATGGACAGGTTACGCTGTCGGCAGAGCCGGACAGCAACGGGAGATTCACCATGAACAGCATTCGCAGGCGTTTTGTGTCGGCCTTCGCTCTGGCCGCGTTGGTGGGCTGGGTCGCTTTTCACGCTACCGCACGGCGGGCCGGGGCCGATGAGGCGTCGGCGCTGCCTTCGGCGAAGGAAGTGATCGACCGATACGTCAGCCTCACCGGGGGGCGGGAGCTTTTCAGCTCCATCACCAGCAGGAAATCTACGGGCACCTTTGAGGTGCCGGCGGCGCAGATGAAGGGCTCGCTGACGGTTCTCCAGGCGTTGCCGGACCTTTCGCTGGTTACGATCGACGTTCCCGGGATCGGCCAGATTCTGCGCGGCAGTAACGCGGGCGTGTTCTGGGAGATTTCTCCCATGACGGGGGCACGGATTCTCGACGAGGGTGAAGCGGAGGAAGCTCGCCGGCAGATTCTTTTCGAGGCGGACTTGAACTGGGAAAAGTATTTCGAGTCTGCCGAGACCGTGGGGGTTCAGTCCGTCGAAGGTCGGCCGGCGTATAAAGTCAAGCTCGTCGCCGCCGCCGACGGCAAGGTGAGCCACTTCTATTATGACAAAGAAACGGGATTGCTGGTGCGCACCGATACCGAGGTCAAGTTGCAAGGCAATTCGCTGCCGGTGACCACGTACCTGGGGGATTACAAGGATTTCAACGGCGTGAAACTGGCCACCACCGTCCGCATGGAGCTGGCCGGGATGGAGCAGGTCATCCGGATCGAAAGCGACGAACACAACGTGAAGATCGATCCGCAGACGTTCGAGTTGCCGGCGGACATCAAAGCCCTGCAGGCGCGCCTGATGCCGGGGAAATAACCCCCCGCAAGAGGGCCGGACGAAACCCGGCATAACCCGCCGAATCGAAGGTTATCGGAGGCCAGGCGCTTTCATTACGGGCGACGGGCGATCGCTTACGGAAGCCGCCGGATCGGCGGCGGGAACCACTCGCCCCGCTTCACAATGTCCTTCGGGACATAGCAGCGGAAACTCAGCGAGAACCCCTTCCCGTCCGGAGCTGGCAACCAGTTCGTTTCGGGAATCGTCTCCCGGGGTGCTTTGAAAGCAGGATTCTCAGGGAGCCGTCAGGCTCATCGGTGAGCGGGGAATAATTGTTGAAATTGAATCGATTCAGTTTGTTCGGCACCACCCGGTAATCAGGTACATCCACCAGGATCAAGGACCAGTAGCCGTCCACCACTCGTTCCGGCCGAGCCTCTGGTGAAAACTCGATCAGATAGTCGTGTGAGCCGTTGAGGGGGTTGCCTTCGGAGTCGCGAGTGCCCACGAAATAGATGACTTCATCGTTTGTGTTGGCCCAGATGCCCACCAGATTGGCCGAAGTACGCCGCTTGTAATCGGAGCCATAATTGCCCGTCCCCAGAGTGCCCAGCCAGTGATTCCCGTACAATCCGGATCGGGTGACGGCGTAACTGAGGAACTCTGGAATCACTTCCGTCTTCAGCAGCTGATCAACGGCACGACGCCGATCGGGGTCTTCAATCAGCCGACTGACCTGGCGGATTTTGGCCTGCATCACCCCCGCCACGGGGCTGACATCCGACGCACTGACAATGAGATCCTCCGCCACGTCAAAAATCTCGACGCCGACGAGATCTGTGGCTGCAATCTCGGGAATGCGTGCGGGCGGGGTGATGCGGGGGTTCCCCTGCACGATCAGCTTGAACTGTTTCTGCAGTGCCACCGCACCTGAGCTGTCATTCTGAAGTTCAACGCGTCCCAGCAGCTTGGCCTTGCGGGAATGAAGCTCAATCCTTACCGCGTCTTCTGGCAGCCGCACCTGTGAACCCGGCGCCACAAAGGCGTATTTGCCGAATGGCTGCGAGGGGTAGTTTCGCTCGTTGATGTTGGTGATTACTTCTCCCCATTCGTCGAGGATCTGCGCCGTGTAATAGCGGCCCTCAATCCGGGGTACTTCGAGCAAGACCGGTGTCTGATCGTCCACAGCGATCCAGGCTTCCAGATAAGCAACGTCCAGGTTGGGATTCACGAATTCTGCGGCACCGAGGGGGTTGTACTTGATCACGTTGTAGGTGATGCCCGGCTCTTTCAGGTCGATATGCTCCTGTCGAACGACCAGGGCACGGCCGAGCAGATAGATGTAGGCATCGGCGATGAGTTCTTTCTCGTGCGCCGTCCACCGAGCGTGACTCAGCGGAGCGCAGAGTGCAACGAGACCCAAGGTGATGAACGCTGCATGAGGCGTGAGGGGTCGATGCATGAAGATCTCCGGGAAGCTGCAAAGCGATTGCGATCGTTTCCCCGCTGGTGCTCAATCCAGTCGCTTGAAATCTCCCGGTTTCCAGGACTTATCGAACCACGGCTTCAAGGGTCCGTACAGTCGCAAGAACACGAAATAGCTTTTCCCTGGAGTGGTCTGAACCCAGTTCCCCTCTTTCCCCTCAGGGGGGTTCGGCCCGAAATAGACGGTGTACGATCCGTCCGGGTTGGCCTGCAGCAGCGGGCTCATGCTGTCAATTCCCGCCGTTTTCTGATCCGTTTCCAGAAGGCTGCGGGTCTGCCCATCGTAGACGGTAAACGCCCAGAAGTTGTTCACCGGGATCGGCGCGGGCAGAGTGACGGAGTAGCTTTTTCCGCCGTCGAGGAAGTTTCCCTCAGAATCCCGGCAGGTCATCGGGTATACCGAGCCTGTGCCCTCCTGCGGCGTGGACATCGCGGGGGTTACCCCCGTGGCGATGTAATGCCAGAGAACCCGTTTGTCCAGCTCGAGTATTCCGGATTCGATGAAGTCGTGCGGTCCTGCAAAGGAGGCAAACCATTGCCGGTCCGGATAGTAAAATATGCTGCGGTCGCGGTTGGCAAAGCAGATCGCGCGTGCCTTGGCATTTCCGATCGCTACCCCCTCCTCCAGCAGACGCCGCATTCGCTCGTCAGGAGCAAACGTCCTTCCTTTTCGGATACCGATCGAGGCGAAAACCCCCAGCGAGACCGGATCACAGGCTCCGACGGGCTCGTGCTGGATTACCGCGTTGAGCTCCTCGAAGAAGGAAAAATCATTCGAGTGAATCGTATTGGACTTTTTTCCGGAGAGATTGACAAACCTTTGCGGCGGCGGATTCGCAGCCTGCGCCAGCGGATAGCAGCGGAAATGCTTCTTCACGAAGGCGGTCGCCGCAGCGGTGTCGGCGTCCTTCAGGAAGACCCGGAAGAAACCCATGTTGCGATACGTGCGCGTTCGCACCTCAAACGCGTCGTCCGGCAGATGACCCGCATAGCTCTCGTGAGCAATGACGTATTTGCCGCCCTTTCCCTTGTCAGGACCCACCGGACCAAAATCCACAACAAACCGGAAAAAGGCATCCTGCACAGGACCGAGCACTGCGGGCGGTATTTCCAGCACCATTGGCCCGTCCTTCACGTCGAACTCTAACATGCCGTACACCGTCGTCGTGTTCGGAGTCAGAAATAGAGAGCGGGCGTCGAGCAGCTCCTCGGTCAACCCCAGGTCTCCCGGCTGCATTCCTGCCTTTCGAAAGCCCTCCATGATGGAGTAGGCAGACGCCGCCGGGATGCCCAGCAGGAAGGCCTCGGCCGCGCGGGCCATATCGAAAAACTCGTCAACTTTCTGGACGGTGTCGACGGCGGGCATTCCGTCGAAGAACCGGAGTGTTCCGAGTGTACGGGTCTCAACGAAATCCGGTGTCTGGATGGCGGCCGGCACGTCTGCCTTGAACTTTGGTGCACCGCTGCCGGGAGCCGCTTCGGCCTGCACGAGTAACGGGAAACAGCAAGACACGACAGCAGCCGCAAACCAGTTCATTTTCGCTCCTCAGCCCAGGTCGGTTCCTCTGCCCCCTGCCATCGGTTCCAGTAACCCCGCGGATACTGTACCTCAATCCGAAAAGCCTGCTCAATCCGGTGAGCCTTGCTTCGCTATGCGCGCGACACTGTGTGAAGCGGAACACCCTGCGGTATCGCCGCGTTCTGGGGAGCAGGCTGCTTCAGGCGAGCCAACTCGATTCAGTGTTGGAGGGGGGGCAAACGTATGGAATTCAGGCCGGTGTCGGCGTTCTGATGATCCTGTCCGATGGCGTTTCAAGTACCCGCGACAGGAGTCGAACCTGTGACCTGCGGTTTAGGAAACCACCGCTCTATCCAACTGAGCTACGCGGGCATGCCAATATGACGCTATCGGCGGAAGTTCGTGGGTTCAAGGGGTGGCGGCGGGCGGGGGGATGACGTTCCTTGGCGGGGTTCGGTCCTGCAAAAGAGCGATACTGGCCAAAGCGGCCGGTCAATGGGCCAATTGCTCTGCGAGGACACGTTTGAGGATTTTCCCGGTGGGGGAGCGGGGCAGCTCCGTGGTTACGACGACTTGGCGCGGGGTTTTCCAGGGGATCAGACCGCGTTCGCGGCAGAAGTCCCGGATGTCAGATTCACCAACCGTCTGTCCTTCGCGCGGCACCACGAACGCGACCACCACTTCCCCGCGGGATTCATCCTTCTTCCCCACGACGGCCACTTCGGCCACGGCCGGATGCAGCGCAATCAGGTCTTCGACTTCACGCGGGTAGACCTTTTCGCCTGCGACGATGATGACGTCCTTCTTTCTGCCGGTGATGGTGAGGTAACCATCGGCATCGAGCATTCCCAGATCACCGGATTTGAAATAGCCGTCGGACGAGAAGGCGGCGGCGGTTTCGGCGGGCAGGTTGTGGTACCCCCGGGTTACCATGGGGCCGCGCATCCAGATTTCACCGACGGTGCCTTGCGGCACCGGCGACCCGTTTTCATCGACGATGCGGATCTGCGCGCCGGCGATGGGACGACCCACCGACCCCGGTTTGTGCTGGTGCGGCGCGTTGAAGCAGATCGGCCCGCAGGTTTCCGTCAGGCCGTAGCCTTCCATGAGTTGCTTATTGAATCGTGCAGCGAAAGCTTCCCGAACGGTCGGGGGAAGTGGCTCGCCACCGGAGATGGGGGCATAAAGGCTTTGCAGATCGGCCGCCGAGGCGTCCTTGAGTCGCAGCAAGGCTGCATACATGCTCGGTACCGCCCCCATCACGCTGATGCGCTGTTCGCGGATGGCCTTGAGCGTGGCGACCGGGCTGAAGCGGGCGATGAACGTCATTGGCGCACCGAGCGTCACAGGGGCAATCATCGTCGCCAGCAGCCCGGTGGAGTGGAACAGCGGAACAATCCCCAGGAATCGATGTTCGCCGGTCAGCCGGGCATGCTCGATGCACGCCCGCACGTCGGAATCAAGGTTGCCGTGGGTCAGAATCACCCCTTTTGGCAGGCCGCTGGTGCCCGATGTGTACAGAAGCGTGGCGATCTGCTCCGGAGGGACGATTGCGCCAGCGGCTCGGGAGAGCACCTGCCCGGCGACCCTTTCATCCGGAGGGGGCAGTTGCGTGAGATCGATTACATTCAGCGGGGTTCCGGCGAGTCGGTCGGCCAGAGGAGGGGCGCTGAGGACGGTATCGATGCCGCTGTCGGCAATGATATGACCGATTTCGCGGTCGCCCAGAAGAAAGTTAATCGGTACGGCGACCTTGCCGGCGAGCAGGATTCCGTAGAAACTGACGACAAAGGCTCCGCCGGCTGGCAAAAGGATGCCCACGGCTTCTCGATCGGTCCGTCCGGCGAGGTACGCGGACAGGCCCGCCGCAGCGCCGGCAAGCTGACGCCAGGTCATGGTTCCCCGATCGTCACTGATTGCCAGGGCGTCGGGTTTCGCCGCGGCGTGTTCCAGAAGGGGTCGAGTCAGCATGAGTCACCTGTCGCTTGCGGACCGGTAGATCTTCAACAATATCTCTCGCGAGGCACGGATGCCACAGATGATCAACTTTTCCAAGCGGATTCTGACGGAGAAGAACCAGATCACGGGATGGTGGAGCAGGGGCGGGACTTCGGCAGCCTCACGCAACGGCGCACCCAACCCCCGGGGCTTTTCCTCGACCTCGCCGGGGCTTCGAAAGGCATTTTTTTGCAGGTTCTTGCTGCCGACCTGCCTGATGTCGCTCTTGGCAGGCTGCACCGATCCAGCCGCCAAGGGGCTGTCCACCGGCTGGAAGCAACTGGCAGCCGGGCAGCATGATCAGGCACTGGTCACGGCCCAGAATATCCTCTTGGAGGCCCCGAGTTCTCCCCGCGCGGCCGAGGTGCTCTACCTGAAAGGCCGCGCCTTGGAGGCCAAGACCGCCGAAACCCCGACGGAACAACGGAAAAACCTGATTGAAGCCGCATCGGCCTATCGTCAAGCCCTTGGCAGGCACCCCAACCGAAAGCTCACCAGCCAGTTGTACGCCGGCATCGCCAATACCTGCTACTGGATGGACGATTTCCAAGGCGCCTGGAGCAACTGGGTCAAGGCCTATGATCTTTCCACCGATCCAGCCAGTCGCTCGTACACGCTGTATCGCATCGGCCTGTGCCAACAACGATTGGGTCGATTTGCCGAGGCGGATGTGACCTTCGCCGCCGTGCAACGGGAATACCCCAACACGGATGCGGCGGCCCGGGCGGCGCGGAAGATGGGTGCGCGGTCATTCGCGGTGCAGGTGGCAACCTTCGCCTCTCCCCAGACCGCCGAGAGTGCGATGAACACGCTTCGTCGCGAGGGGTTCGTCCCGACCAAGATGCCCAACTCTCAGGGACAGACCGTCGTGACGATCACACCCTTCCGCACCTATCAGCAGGCGCAACAGGCGCGGATGCGTCTGGTGGGGCTGTTCCCGGATGCGTTGATCGTGCCGTAAGCCCCAGCGATCGTGCGGTGGCGGCGGGAGTCTTTCCTCCCTGTCCGCCCGGTGGCGCGTGAACGATTCTCCCGCCGGGCAGGCTACCGCAATTCGCTTAAAAAACGGGCGATTCGGTCGATTCCTTTGTCAATCTGTTCCATGCTGGTGGCGAAGCTGAGGCGCACATGGGCATCCGAGCCGCTGTCCGTCCCGGGAACGACGGCGACATGGCTATGTTCCAGCAGAGCGGCGGCGAAGCGGACGGCCCCATCGATGGGCACCGACCCCAGGGATTTCCCATAGTGCCGGCTGACGTTCGGGAAGCAATAGAACGCACCCTGCGGGCGGACGCAGGTGACCAGCGGCAGTTCACAGAGGCGCTTCCACATATGAAGCGCGCGTTTTTCGAATTCCCGCCGCATCGATTCAATGGATTCGCCTCCGCGCCTGTCGGTTAAGGCCAAGGCGGCGGGCATCTGGCAAAAGCTGGTGATGTGGCTGGTCTGCTGGCTGATCAGGCGGTTGATGGCGGCGATGATGTCGGGGGGTCCCCCGACGTAACCCACGCGCCAGCCGGTCATTGCAAAGCTCTTGCTGTGGCAATTGAAAGTGAGGGTTCGATCCGGCAGGGCCGGATGAAGTGTGGCAAAGCTCACAAAACGCAGCCCGTGGTAGGTCAGTTTCTCGTAGATTTCATCGGAAAACGTGATGATTCTCTCATGCCGAGCCACAACCTCGGCCAATGCCTTCAGTTCCTCAGGCGTATAAGCGTGCCCGGTGGGGTTGCTGGGGGAATTGATGATGAATCCCTTGGTTCGGGGAGTGATGGCGGCTTCGAGCTGCTGCGGGGTGATCTTGAAGCCGTTGGATTCGCTGCCCTCGACGATGACAACCCGTGCACCGGTCAGGCGGATCTGCTCCGGATAGCTCACCCAGTAGGGGGACGGAAGGATCACCTCATCCCCCGGGTCAAGAACGGCTTGAAACGCCGCATACAGGCAGTGCTTACCCCCGGCACCGACACTGATCTGCTCCGGCCTGTAATCTAACCCGTTGTCAGATCTGAACTTATCGGCGATGGCCTTCCGCAGCTCCGGCAGGGCAGGGCTGGGAGTGTATTTCGTCTGCCCCCGGTCGATTTCCGCTTTGGCCGCGTCCTTGATGAAGCCGGGGGTGTCAAAGTCGGGTTCACCGGCACCGAACCCCACCACGTCGATCCCGGCTTTCCGCATCGCCGCCGCCTGCGAGGACACCTTGAGCGTGATCGACTCGCTCAAGCCGGCGGCCCGTTGGGAGATTCTGCTCATGGTGCTCCGGATGTAGCGGGAATCGAACCAGACCGCAACCCGCCCCGATCGCGGGTTCAAGGGGGCGATTGGCTGCGTCCGATAACTCTGGAGGATGATTGACCGGCTGGTCAACGCGCTGGTGGAGTCCCGCAATCAGGCGGCCGACGATACGCTGCTGGAGGCGTTGCGCGTCGGCAACGAGCAGGAACAGACAGTAGTCCTGGCAGCGTTGTTCCGCCGGAAGACTGTCTACGGGCTGAGCGGCGTCATCCGGAGGTTTGCCGATCTGCCCGAGCGGCTGCAACGGCTGGTGCTGGCTCAGGCACCGCAGATGCATCAGGCGCTGCGCGAGTCGGGACGGAGCGACGAACGGGCACTGAAAATCGCCGCGATGAAGCTGATTGCCCTCAGCCGGCAGGGTGCGCTGGCCCACATTCTCGGTGAGAACCTTCACGACAAAGATGAGGCCATCAGTCGGACGGCCTGTGAGGCAATCACCGCGCTGGCCCGCTGGGTTGCCACCGAAACCCGTCGCCTTCAGCGGGAAGGACCGGAGAGTGATCCTTCGTCTGTCGATGTGGTCAGCTACCTGAACACGATCGAACCCTCCCCGCGGACGCCGGGCACGTATGAAGCATTGATTGCCAACCGTCCGGAGATCGAGGCCACGGTGGTGCGCGCCTTGGACGCCCACCGGGGAAGGCACGGTCAGGACCTGCTTCGAGCGGCGTTACTGCTGTGTGATTCCTCGCAAAGCAAGGTGGTGCAGATTCTGCACGGTCCGCGCCACGCCGGGCAGTCTCCCATGATCCGACGCCTTCAGCAGCCCCCGGCCGCCGAGCACGTCGCCGCATTTCTGGTGGCGGGTTCGCACGGGCAGGTGCGGTCGCACTTCGGGCAGGTGTTTGCCCACATCGTGGAAGCGCCAGTACTGGATGCCATCCTCCGATACACCCATCTGTTGAAGGACCATCAGCTCCAGATCTGCATGCATCTGGTCAGCCGCGGTGCCTGGTGGGACGAAAAGGAACTTGCCCGCGACCTCGAGCGCCGCACCCCTCAGGAGGCGGCGCGAATCGGGGAATGGCTCGCCGCCTCGCAGATTCACGATGTGCTTCAGGACGAGAAGCTGGAGAAACTGCGCCAGCATGCGGCCGCCGACCCGGGGGCGCGCCTCCGTCTGCTGCGGATCGCGATGCGCCGCAAACGCGGTGCCAGCGTGGCGCTGATCCGGTCGTTTCTGAACGATCCGGACGAGCGACTGGCACGGCTGGCGGCCCGGGAGATTGTGCGTCGCCGGCCGCCGGATTTTGAAAACCTGCTGCTGCCGCTGATGACGGCGGCGCCGCTGAGCGTCCGCAAAGTGGTCAGCCGTGCGGTGGGGCATGTCGGTTTCGAGCAGTTCTGGGAACGTTTTGATTCCATGGACCGCGCCACGCGCCGGCAGGCCGGCAAGGCGATGCTGAAGCTGCTGCCCGACGGTCTGGCCCGTCTGGCCCGCCGGCTCGACCACGGCAGCGCTGATACCCGCATCAAGGCCCTTCAGGTGATCAGTGAACTGGACCTGAGCGAGCCACTGAAGGACTCCATCATTCCGCTGGCCCGGCACGCTAACGCGCGGGTTCGCAGCAAGGCGATCGCTTTGATGGGCAGCTCCGGGATCGTGCCACCCGACGTCCTGCTGGAACGGGCCTTGCGGGATGCCGATCCGCGCGTGCGGGCCAACGCCATCGAAGCCCTGGATGCGACGCGGCACGAACAGCTTCTTCCGCTGCTGACGGAGCGGGCGCGGTCCAATCACAACCGGGAGCGCGCCAACGCCATCCGGGCGCTGTATCGGGTGAGTCCGGAGACCGCCCGGACAGCCCTGCTGGCGATGCTCAGCGATCCACGCAGCGAGCACCGCGTCTCTGCGCTGTGGGCGATGCGTCAATTGGGGCTGTGGCAGTTGGTCCAGGAAGTGGGTCGTCTGGCCCGGGAGGATACGAACATGCGGGTTCGACGCTATGCCCTGGGCGTCATTCGTGCCCTGGCCGACCTTGTGCAGCAGCAGAAGAGCGCTGCGGCCGCAACGACGATACGGAAGGCAGGATGAATGCCTTCACGGGTCTGAGCGATCCTCGTAAAGGGCCTGATCCATGCGAGCGTGCATGACAAGGGTCATCTTTCTCAGCATCGGAATCCTCACCGGCTGGCTGGCGCCATCGGCGGCGCCGGGGGAGACGGCGGAGCAGCGCTTCAAGCGCAGCCTGCAGGAGAGCATCGATCAGACGGTTGAACCCCGCCAACTGGCCGCGTTTTTCGTTGCCGCCTTCGCCTTGATTCTCATGGTGGCAGTTGTGAACCGATGGCGCGGGCGTGCCGGCCGGCGCGCCGCACCGCGAACACTCCATTCCCCCGGCAAGCTGGTTCGAGAGGTGTCCCGGCAGGTTCAGCTTCGCCCGGCGGAGATCAAACAGTTGAAAGTGCTCTGTGAGCAGCAGCAGATATCCAGCCCGCTGGTGATGCTGCTGTGCCCCAGCGTCCTTGGCAAGGCCGTGCGGGAGAACCGGCGAAGGATCGACCGCGGAGTGCTCAACGGACTGGCGCGGAAGATCACCCGGGGGTCTTGAGGCTCGGACGATCACGCGTCAGCCCTGATCCGTCACGCCCCCCCGCGGGGTGGCGCCGCAGAGTGATCATCGCCGTGCCAGCTCGTAGAAGCCCACGAAGTAGAGAAACCGGTTCTGATTGAGAATCGGGACGCTGTAATCCTGCGCGATCGCCTTAATGCGGTCATACGCATCCTTATCCGCCCGGGCCTGTTCGAACTTGGCAAGGTTCAGAGGCTCTTCCAGTTCCTCCCGGGTGAATTCCGGCAGCTCCGGCTCGATTCCGAGGACGACAAAGTCCGTATCCACGTTCACCTTGTCGGTCAATCGACCGCCCCATTGGGTGACCAGTCGCTTGATCACCTCAGCCTCGGCGGCGGTGGCCTGACCATTGCGGTCGATGTCGAAATTTCCGAAGACCAGGAAGTTGTAGCGCGTGTTCCGATCGTAAATGAGGTTGACGATCAGATCGCCTTCCGTGATGGTTTGTCCGGGTTGTCGGCGGATGACGCGGGCTTCGCTGGAAGTCGGGCCGACACGGATGACTTCGATCGACGCCTTGCCGCGGGGCAGGTTTTCGTCGCTTTCGGGGTCTCCGGGTGGGGGCACTCCCTCCACCTTGTCGAACACCTGGAAGGTCATGCCGGGGGACACCTGATCGCCCTGACCGAGGTTGATGTACACCAGGTCGGGGCTGGGGTTGCGCACGATGATGCCATCGGCCTGACGAACCACCGGATCGGCCGCATTCACCCGCAGGCCGGCGAGCCTGGTCTGCAGGTTCTGGATTTCCTTCTGGCGCTGATCGGCGGTTCGCTGCAGATCGGCGATGCGTTCCTCGGCTTTCTGCTGCTGTTCCCGGGCAAGGCGGAGCTGCTCCTGATACGTCTGCTCGATCCGTCGTACATCTTCATCCTTGCTGGAAGCATAGGTGGCGGTGGCCTCCATGGCTTTCTGGGCGCTGGCACGGACTTCCGCAAGCTGCCGGTCCATCGCTTCCCGGGCGATCGCCAGTTCGCGGGCAGCGTTCTCCTGAGCCTTTTGCGCCGCGGCAAGGTCTTCCCGGAGTTTGGCGATCTCGCTCTGGCTGGAGGCCAAGGCGTCGGTCATGGAGTTGACCAGTCCCTCGATGCTGGTGGTGTCGAGCTGTGCAGCGCCTTCAGTGGTGATGCGTTGCACGTTCTCGGTCTTCAGCTTGTTGATCGTCGAAATCGCCTGCTCGTACTTGGAAGGGCCAATGGCGCGTGCCAGATCGTCCCGCTGCTTCAGGGCCACCTGCAACAGACTCATGGAACTGTTAAAGCCCAGTTCCTCATTGGAACGGGCGGCTTCCAGATCTGTCACTTCCCGTGAGGTGAGTTCTGTCTCGGCCACAACGTTCTTGAATTTCTCGGCGGTGGTGCGCTGGACGTCGGCTACCTTGCTGGCCTCGACGTAAAAGTAGATGGCAAAAATGGTTGCGGCGACGAACAGGATCGTCGTCATCACTGTCCAGGCGACTAACGCGCCTCGCGAACCCTGGTTGGCCGGAACCATGAACTACCTCCAAGGGGTGCCTGACTCCAGATGGTGCGGTGTCGGGCGCACGGACGCCCGTCGGGCAAAGGAATCTACCGGGGGCCGACGGCTGCGGTCAAGAAATTGCCCGTTCCGGAACGGTGCATGGTCGGGGCGGGGTACTTGTTTCTAAGTCGATGCAATCAAACAAGTTACAACATGAGCAGCGCAACCCCACCGACCGCCAGGAACGACCCCAGCACTGCACGCAGGTTCACACGCTCCCCGTGCCACAGCACCGCCACCGGGATGATCAGCACGGGAGTGAGCGAGGTGATCGTCTGGGCAACCCCCGACGGGACGGTCTCTACGGCCTTATTCAGCAGCGATACCCCCAAAAGAGGCCCGGTAAAGGCGCCGACACTCATCAGCGCCAGGGCCTTGCCGTCGGTGCTGGCACGAAGCAGGTCGCGCATCCTCCTGGTGACTGCCAGCAGCACCGAAAACGTCGCAAGTCCAGCTAGAATCCGGATTTGCGTCGCGGCAAAGGGATCAATCGGAGGCTGTGCCACGCCGGCAATGTGCCCGGACATACC
>JAVQWE010000013.1:0-17522 GCA_033579175.1 Phycisphaerales bacterium
GAGATTGGTCTGGCGGGCGGGGGGATCGTCCCGAGGTCAAGGAAGATCGGCCCGGGCGGCACGCACATAGGGCCAAGAGAGGCAGGTCGTGGTGATCAGCAGGTACAACAGGCAGGCGCAGGTGATCCAATGGATTATCAGAAGCCGGCGATAGGCGAATTGGGCGGCGGGTTGGGCGGGCTGCCATGCAAGACGCGCAAACAGCATCGGAAGGAGGATTGCCAGCAACAGCATGATCAGCCCTGCGAGAGGCGAAGCCAGAATCTGTGAGGTCTTATAGAATACTGCCGTCGCTGCGGGGATTTCGACGTGCAAGCGAGCGTGGTCCGCCGCAACAAAGGGCACAATCCAACGCGAGATCACGAAGACGCCCCCGAAGGTCGTCAACAGCCAGGCCGTAACGGGAAGATTGGTAATCGGGGCACGAACTGAGGCCGAGCGGTGTTCCTGGCGCTCTGAGGGAACGGCGGGGGATTCAGACACGGTTCAGTTCCGTCCGGAGGCGATGGGGTGTGGCGACGGCGGCGGGGATTGGGGCGTTTGCGAGGAAGGGGGGGGTGGCGCCAGCAGAGAATCGCCGCGCAGACGGGTGACGATATTGTCCAGCACGTTCATGAAGTTGATGTAGGAGTCATAAGGGGACTCATACGGGCTGAAGTACTTGTGTACATCTCCGTCGGCCCAGTATTTGGTGCACATGTAATAGAAATGATCGCTGGCAGTCAGACGACGCCAGTCTTCAAGCAAGGCTTCGTCGCCTTTTTCCTTCAACGCGCCTTCGATCTTATATAACTCATGCAAGGCGTTGGACTGCATGGCGTTGCCGAGCCAGGCGCTCAGGTCGCGTTCGCTGTCTGCCCAGGAAACCATTTCGGGTGCATCCACTTCACCCACGGGCTCATATTTGTCAATCACCTGACTGGGCGTGAGGAACTCGTTCAGCGGGTTCTTAAGAATCGCGCCCGGAAGCTGCCGGAGAAAGTCAAAAATCCCCGTGTCGGCCCATTGGTGCTCGCCGAACGTTTCATAATCCATGAACAGACAGCAGACCTGCCCGTGTCCGTTGATCTGGTTGACCCAACCCGCGAATTTTTCGGCATTCAGCGGCCATTGCTCCCAGAGGCGATTACTGAACCGGAAGGCGATATCATCGCTGAGTCGATAGTTCTTCAGAAGCAACTTCAGCCGCGGTGCATGGGGAGGACGATAGACGTTGTTCGGAGAACGGTTGCCCAGGACCGCATCGGCGCCTTCTGCAAGGCAGCCCTCATACCCCATGTGACTCACGAAGTGCCCCAGATCGTTGTTGTAGATCAGCTCGGTGTTGCGGAAGACTCGCGCCTCCTGCCCGAAGAGCTGTTTGATCTTCTCACGATGCATCTCAACCTGTGCCCGGAACTCTTCGCGCGAGTAGAGAAACGCCAGCGAGTGATAATACGTCTCGTTGAGGAACTCGACGCAGCCCGTCGAGTTGAGCATCTGAAAGGATTCCATCACCTCCGGGTTGTGTCGCTCAATCTGCTCAATGACGATGCCGGAAAGTGAAAAGGCGACTCGAAAGCGACCTTCCAGACTCTTGATCAGCTCATACAGCAGCTTGTTGGCAGGAAGATAGCAGCGGTGGGCAACCCGGCGGAGGATTTCGGCGTTCTTGGCCTCGTCGAAGTAGTTGCGGTCATTGTCGAACACGCTGTACCGCCGCAGGCGATACGGCTGGTGAACCTGGAAATAAAGGCAGACCGATGGCATGAGTGCGTCCCTGCAATTCTAATGTCAGGCATCGGATTGTACGGAAATCCGGCGGGAATGAAACGCGCCAAGGAGCCGCGGGGGGGCGATGGGTGCAATGCGCCGGCCGGGCACGGATCGTCACTGTTCCGGACACGATTCAGCGGACGCTTCTGACAGACGTGGTTCCGGGTCCGGCGTGCAGAACCGTAGCCTCCGGGAGAACGGCACCGGCAATTCCCGCGCAGCCGCCGTGGACGGCAGCCCGCCGAAGCCGATGCGGGTTCAGCCGAATCGCCCCGTGACATATTGCTCGGTCATGCGGCTGGAGGGATTCGTGAAGATGCGGTCGGTTTCATCGAACTCAATTAACTCGCCAAGATACATGAAGGCGGTGTAATCGCTGATCCTGGCTGCCTGATGCATGTTGTGCGTAACGATCAGGATCGTGACCGTCTTCTCCAGCTCGGTGATCAGATCCTCAATCCGTGAGGTTGAGATCGGGTCCAGCGCGGCGGTGGGCTCGTCGAACAGCAGGATCTCCGGCTCGGTGGCCAGGGCACGCGCGATGCAGAGTCGTTGCTGCTGACCTCCGGAAAGCGATTGGCCGGAGGCATGCAGCCGGTCTTTGACCTCTTCCCACAAGGCCGCGCCGCGCAACGCACTTTCCACGCGCGCTTCGATCAGCGATTTATCTCGGATTCCCCGGACCCGAAGCCCGTATGCCACGTTTTCATAGATCGACTTGGGGAAAGGGTTCGGCTTCTGGAAGACCATGCTGCAGCGCATGCGGATTTCAATCGGCTCAAGATCGGGTCCGATCAGATTGATTCCCTCCGGGTGCAGAATGATCTGGCCTTCGTATCGATTGTGGGAGTACAGGTCGTGCATCCGGTTGAAGGAGCGCAGCAGAGTGGACTTGCCGCAGCCGCTCGGTCCGATCAGAGCAGTGGTTTTTTTCTCTGCAACGGGCAACTGGATGTTCTTCAGGGCCTGAAAGCCATTGGCGTAGAAGAAGCTGAAATCGCGCACCTCGGCCTTGACCGGGTGCCGGATCTTCAGATTGCCAACCGGGTGCCGGGGTTGGACTGTCGCTGTCACCATTTGATTGACCTTCGCAGCCGATACCGCAGAAAAATCGCGACTCCGTTCAATCCGAGGGTCATGACCAGCAGAACTATGCCGGCAGCCGCCGCATTTTCGTGGAAAGCCTTCTGCGGCCGGGACACCCACTGAAAAAGCTGAATCGGCATCACCGTGTATCCGCTTTTGAGCCAGGCAAATGGTTGAAAGTGCAGTTTCGGGGAAGGAGCAGGGGCATTGGGGTCCGTCTTCAGCGCTGATTCGTAGGCGGCGCGGTCCTCGGCCGAGACGCGATATTCCACCGGTGGCGGCGGAAGGAAGGCGATAAAGGTCAGTGCGCCGATCGTCACGAGCGGGGCCGTTTCTCCGATGGCACGGCTCAAGGCGATGATCGCACCGGTCAGGATGCCGCTGAGAGAGTAGGGCAGAATGTGGTAACGAATCGTCTGCCACTTGGTCGCGCCCAGCCCAATGGCTGCTTCGCGGATCGTCTGGGGAATTGACCGGATTGCCTCCCGGGTGGCGATGATGACGATCGGCAGAACAAGCAGACCGAGGGTCATGCCGGCAGTCAGAATGCTCCGGCCGAAATTGAGGATGTACACGAAAAGGCCCAGCGCCATCAGCCCCCAGATGATCGAGGGCACTCCGGCGAGGTTGGCAATGTTCACTTCGATGATCGCCGTCAGGCGGTTGCGCGGGGCGTATTCTTCCAGATAAATTCCCGCCGCCACACCCAGGGGCACGGCCAGTACCATCGTCACGAGCATGATCAGCAGCGTGCCCACCCACGCCGAGAGGATGCCGGCCTCTTCTGGAAAGCGCGAAGGGTACGACGTAAAGAAGCTTCTGGTCTTCAGGGGGACGACTTCTGTCGCGACAACCTTTCCTTCAGATGGCCGGCCCTTGACGGTGAAGGCATATCGCCGGCCCTCCTGCAAAGCGGTCTGATCGGTTCCGCTCAGGTCCACCAGCAGCGGGTCAGGCTCAATTTCATAGCGAGTGACGGGTTTCCCCGCCTCGTCTTTCGTGCTCACGGAGCGCAGAACTCCGCTGAGCGTGCCGGCCGGGCGCTCGCCGGCCGGGGCAATCGATTCGGTTTCGATTTCCTTTTTTGTTCCGCGGGGAAGGCGGCCAACGAGATCCACACGCTGACCGTCCAAGGGGGCCAGAACCGCCGGGTCGGCCAGCACGATCAGGCGGTCGAGCTGCAGAAGCCACTGATCCTCCCGCCGCCGGAGCGTCCCTGCGACCTCACGCAATCCGAAGGCGCTCTTGTCGGCCTTGACCTCGTGCCGCTGCCACAGCGGCCCCCAACCGTCAATGACCAGGTTAATCCCCAGCAGAAACAGCACCAGCAATGCACCGCTGATCAGCAGTAATCCCAGCCACCCAAACAGCAGATCGAAGCGTTTGCGTGCGGCGATCTGCCGGCGCAGCGACTCCGTGTCCCGAAGCGGGGCATTCTGCGGGAGCTGCGACATCAGTATGCCTCCCGGTAGCGCTTGCGCAGATAGTAGCCGGCAATGTTGAAAAACAGGGTCATCAGCAGCAGCACCAGCCCGGCAGCGAAGATGCCGCGATAGGCGGTGCTGTCATGCGGCAGGTCTCCCAGTGTTGCCTGGACGATCGCGGCGCTGATCGTCGCGGCCTCGTCCATCGGATTGAATGTGAAATTTGATCGCAACCCTGCAGCGATGGCCACGATCATCGTTTCTCCCACCGCCCGGCTTATGCCCAGAATGTACGCTGCCGTCAGCCCGGACAGCGCCGCTGGCACCAGCACCCGCGTTGCCGTCTGGAACCGGGTTGCCCCCATGGCATAGCTGCCTTCGCGCATCTGCATCGGCACGGCCCGCATCGCGTCTTCCGAAAGCGATGCCACGTACGGAATGATCATGATCCCCATCACCAGACCGGCCGAAAGCATGTTGAAACCCGGCAGATCGTATCCCGCCAGCGCAAAGAGCCTCTGCAGCACAGGTGTGACCACCAGCAGCGCGAAATAGCCGTAAACGACGGTCGGGACGGCCGACAGGAGCTCCAGCACCGGCTTGATCACTTCCCGCAAACCCGGATGGCAATACTCACTGAGCCAGATGGCGCTGATGGTTCCAACGGGGATTGCCACGAGCAGCGCCACGACCGTGGTTGTCAAGGTGCCTGCCACCAGCGACCAGATTCCGAAGCTGGGCGAGTCAAACACCGGCGCCCACAAAGTTTCGCCGAAAAAGCGGCTGATTGGCACCTCGCGGAAGAAAGGAATGCACTCGTACAACAGGACGAAGACGATGCCCAGAGTGATGGCAATCGATGACGCACCGGCCAGAAACAGCGAAGCCTCAATGACCCGCTCGCGGCGTCGTTGCCCGATGGTTCGCGGATCCGGCGCGAAACTCAATTCAAGGGGTTCGAGGCTCGCCGGTTGTGATCGAACAGACGACATAAGCAAGCTGACCGCAGCATCAAACAGTGACCGGCAGCCCCCGCAAGAGTAGCTGCCGGTCGCTTGTCCGAGCAGGAATTCGACCTTTCACGACAGTCAGTTCTGCAACTCGCGGGTGAACAGTTCCTCGATTGTCATCCCCACCTGCTCCTTACCGCCGAAAACCGTCCCCGTCTTGCCCGCCTTCACACGCTCCAGTGCCAGCGTGTAGGCTTTCTCGGGGAGCGGGACGTATTTCACTTCCTTCACCAGTTCGGCGGCGTTCTCGAGGTAAAATTCCACGAACTCCCGTACTTCCGGCCTGTCAAGCGAGGCCTTGTTGACATAAATGAAGATCGGCCGGGCGAGGGGGTTGTAGGAGCCCTCCCGGACCGCCTCGGCCGTGGGAAGCACGGCCTTTCCCTCACGATTGACGATGGGCACGGCCTTCAGTTTGTCGCGGTTTTCCTCATAGTACGCCAGTCCGAAGAAGCCGGTGGCCGACCGATCGCTGGCGATTCCCTGCACCAGGACATTGTCATCCTCTGAGGGTGTGTAATCCTTCCGACAGGCCTTGCTTTTGCCGTTGATTGCCTCCGTGAAGTAGTCGAACGTTCCCGAGTCAGGCCCCGCGCCGTACAGTTTCAGCGGCAGGTCCGGCCAGGACGGATTGACCTGATTCCAGCGGGTGATCTTGCCTTCAGATTCCGGAGACCAGATGGTCTTCAGTTCTGCGACGGTGAATTGCCGAACCCAGTCATTGCTGGGGTTGACCATCACCGTCAGAGCATCGAAAGCCACAGGCAGTTCGATATATTCGATGCCATTGGCCTTCGCCTCGTCGATCTCCTTCTGAAGGATCGGTCGAGAGGCGTTGGAAATATCTGTCTCTCCCCGGACAAACTTCTTGAAGCCCCCACCCGTGCCGGAGATTCCCACAGTCACCTTGACGGTGCCTTTCTTTTCCTTCTGGAATTCCTCGGCGACGGCTTCGGTGATCGGGTAAACCGTGCTGGAGCCGTCGATCTTGATGATCGCCTCGGCCAGCGCCGGGAGTCCGTACGAGCCGATCGCCATCACCGCCGCAGCCGTTTTGACGAAATGAAACATGGTTTCTTGCTCCGTTGGAGTGCTCGGGGAATCCTCCGCGGATTCCACTGTGACCGTCAGGATGGGCACCCGTTGTTAACATTCTATTAGCAATACGTTAGGGGCGGGGGAATTGTTAAGGCGGGGGGATGGGCTCGCCCCACCAGAAGACGGGAGGGATTCTCCGAGCCATCGGGCCATCGGGATGGCTCGGAGCTTCGCTTGCAACTGGCTTCCTCAAGCCCGCCGACGGCTCAAGTCGATACCGATAACATCAATGCCGCGCAAATCCCCCATTTTAACATCCACCCCCCGTGGCAAGCACAAAAGTCTTCGGGAAGGCCTCGATCTACAGGACTTGCTGGGCCGACCGGCGGTCAACCTCGATACCCCCGAACTGCAGCGTTTCATCGCCGGAAAAGTGATTCTGGTGACCGGTGCCGGGGGGAGTATCGGGTCGGAAATCTGCCGGCAGGCGCTGCGTTTCTGCCCTCGAGCCCTGGTTCTCGTCGAGCGCGCTGAAAATGCCCTCTTTGAAATCGATCACGAGCTTCGGGAGCGGTGGGTCGGCGCTCGGCTGGAACCTCTGATCGCCGATGTCACGGATTCTCCCCGGATCAACTCCATCCTCGGACAATTCCGTCCCGACGTCGTTTTCCACGCCGCCGCTCACAAACACGTGCCCATGATGGAAAACAACCCGGGCGAGGCGGTGAAGAACAACATCTTCGGCACGCAGATCGTCGCCGAAGCCGCTGCCTACGCCGGCGTCGGGACGTTCGTGCTGATCAGCAGCGACAAGGCCGTCAACCCCACCAGTGTGATGGGCGCAAGCAAGCGTGTGGCCGAGATGATCGTACAGGCCATGAACATCGACGACAGGTCCGCGCCGCCACATGCGAGCTTTGCCGGCGGGCTTCGTTTATTGGAGGGGCCGAGTCCCGAGGGGACCGGGGAGAACCCGGCGCCGACACGCTTTCTGGCTGTGCGGTTCGGCAACGTGCTGGCCTCCAGCGGCAGCGTCGTGCCCATCTTCAGGAAGCAGATCGAACGCGGAGGGCCGGTCACGGTCACCCATCCGGAGATGCGGCGGTATTTCATGACCATTCCGGAAGCCTCTCAGCTTGTGATGCAGGCGGCGGCCATCGGGCGCGGGGGAGAGGTGTTCGTGCTGGACATGGGAGCTCCCATCCGCATCCTCGACCTGGCAGAGCGACTCATCCGGGCGGCCGGGAAGATTCCCGGTCGAGACATTCAGATCCAGTTCTGCGGTATGCGCCCGGGGGAGAAGCTGTTCGAGGAGCTCTGCAGTCCGGAGGACGTGACCGTACCGACCAGCCACCCGCGCATCCGGGTCTGGGAGCTGCCCCGTATCGATCTCAGAACCGTCCGGGCCACGCTGGAAGAATTGAGGCAGGTCATCGACGCGCCCCGCGAGCACGTCATTTCCGCTCTTGCGCGCGCGGTAAGGGAATATCAGCCTGCCCAGTCGGCCTCCTGCCTGCGCATCGCCGCCGCCGCGTAAATCCGGCACAAACCCCCCCATGGCAGTCCCGTTCCATCGTGCCCCACCCACGGGTGCGTTCGGAGCCGGGCTCGATCGTTCATTTGTGCAGTGCACAAGCCTGCGAACAATCCCACTGGGCAGTCGGGAGGAAAGTGCCCTACAATCGGGAATCTGGCGAAAGGAGCCTCATGAACAAAACCCGCAATGATCTGCCCGAGCGAACGCGACTCAAAATGGTCGAGTTGCTCAACGCCCGACTCGCTGACGCGGTAGACCTGCTCACGCAGGTCAAGTCAGCGCATTGGAACGTCAAGGGCGCCAACTTCATCGCCCTGCATCGGTTGTTTGATGAAGTACACGACACCGTGGAATCCGCCATGGATGATCTTGCCGAACGTGCGGCCCAGCTCGGCGGCGTGGCATTGGGCACGGCCCGGATCGCGGCAAAATCCTCGAATCTGAAGGAATACCCCCTGGAGATTGTCAGCGGGATTGATCACGTCGAGGCCTTGGCTGATCGCCTTGCCGCCTTCGGCAAGCTCATCCGGGAATCGATCGACACGGCGGACAAGGCAGGCGATACCGGCACCGCCGATGTGTTTACCGAAATCTCCCGAGCGATGGACAAAATGCTGTGGTTCGTCGAGTCACATGCCCACGGCGGGAAGGAGTGAGCCCCCGCGGCGCGACAGGCGCCTGCGGCAAACTCAGGGCAGGTTCAGCTCGAGGCGGACCGGGATCGGGTGGCGATTACTGCCGCAGACGAAGATCAACGTGCGCGGATCGACCGCGGCGACTTCACGCACATCCGAGAGATCAAGCTCGCCAACAATCGATGCGGCCTGCGGGTTGACAATCGTCCGTCCGAACACCAGCAGGAGGCGCGATTTGCCGGTGCCGAGCCAGCGGAGAGCCGGGCCGGTGTATCCGCCGGGGCGGGTCGGCACTTGACCGGCGCGATCGAGAAATTCTCCCGTCCGCCGACCGGTGACAAGGTCGTAGGTGTAAAGAGCGGATCCCCCGGCATGCTGGTAGAGAACGGCAACCGCGCTGTCTTCCAGACGCGGAGAGTCGCTGGCAACGGCGACACCCACCGGTAACGGCGGCCAGTCGCCCGATGGCGGGGCGATAAAAACCTCCCGCGAAGGCTCGTTCCGTTCACTGCGCAGCGCATAGCACCGGACGGCGGCGGTGCCGCGGGCGTCGCGGTTCAGCAGGGCGACGAAGCGGCAATCGCCGACAATTTCAAACGCGCCTTCGCCGTACTCCGGAGGGGGGATCGCGAGCATCCCCCGATCCAGTTGCCGTCGTTCGGCGTAGTTGAACACGTCCAAGGCCAGCCGACCGCCCGTGATGGCGCGCGTAATCAACAGGTCGCGGGGGAGAAAACCGTGCAGCGAAGCGCCCTCGATCGGCAGGGTCAGCGGCGGCCGTTCCGGGGACGTCGTCGAATGCAGCTCGATTTCGCGTCCGGCGAAAGTAGAGGTTCGCCCGATCCACCTGCCGTCGGGGCTGAGGGCAAAGTCATCCAGACCCTGAGCCGCCCGGACCGTGACAGGTTCGCGGCTGACGCGCTGCCAAGTGGTGCTGTCCCAGGTCCAGATTTGCACCTTGTCGCCGTCTCGCCGCATGGCTGCCAGGAAGGGGGATGCCGTGATCGGAAACAGGAAACGGTCGGCCGGCTGCCGCATTGCCGTCGCAGGGAGAAAACGGGAAATCAGGGGCGATGTCGGCGCGGCCACCTGCGGGCCGGGGTCGATCACCGGTCCAACCGGCAGGCTGCTTTCCAGACCCGCCCATGCGGCATTCCGCAACTGTTCAAGCAGGGCGGGCGAAATTACCGGCGTCGATTCGACTGCCGGGGGTGGCGACGGGGGCGGCTCGCTGCGCTGGGCACGTTCTGCCTCGAACACACGCACCCGAGGCACCGGATTGGCCGACACCGTCGCCGACGGGCTGGAGGCGAAAGTCCAGTCAAACCCCGCACCGAAAGGGCTGACAGCAAGATTTGCCACGACCGTGGCCGGCATGGTCGCCTTCAGCAGGTGATTGATGCCGTAAAGCACGGTGCACGCCAGCAGAAGCCCCAGCAGGTACCCTCCGGCGCCCATTGCGGCAGTCGGGGGCACTTCGTCGGGAAGCAGGCGAAACAGCACGTAAACACAAGTGCTCGCCACCAGCAGCCCCCCCACGGCGCCGACCAGAATCGCGCGCACAGGACCCAGCTCCAGCATCCAAAGAGTTGCCGTCAGCACGAACGCCGGGAAATAGCACACAAAGGCACGCCAACGTGCCGTCCGCGGAAGCTGAAAGCCCACTTTCTTGCCCGCGGCGCGCAGAGCGACGTAAACAATCGGCCAGACGAGGCCGGCATACGCGGCGGTCCAGGCAAGGCTGGAAGACAGGCGGACCCACGCCGCGCCGGGCGGGTTTGCCTGACTGGCCTGTACCACCAGCCAGACCGCTGAGCCAAGCAGCAGCACCCACGGAAGCAGCAGATCCAGCTCGCGAGCGCCGGCGAAATTGAAGCGCAGGTTGGCGCGTCCTGCCTGCTCAATTTCCTTCCCCGAGGGCTGTGATCCTCCTTCTGACCCGGGGGACCCCGAATGGGCGACTGCCGCGGGGAATCTCAGGCTCATGCCAGGCTGCGTGGCGCCCAGAACGTCAGCGCCTGCATGAGAGCGCTCAACCTCAGCCAGCGAATCGAGGCTTGGAGTGTCATCGCTGTGCGAACCGGGCGAGGGCACCGCGAGGATGTGACCGCATCCCCGGCAGCGCACGCGCCGACCGGCGAGGCTCTCGTCGGCGGTGTACGACTTGCCGCATTGATCGCAGATGACGGCGATGGGCATTGCGACACTGTATCTTTCGGCACGTCTGGCGTGCAAACCGTCGCCGAATCTGCCGCTGGGGAGGGCCTTCAGCCTGAACCGGTTTACCCTCTTCCGACGATTCGGTCCATTTCCGCGAAACTGACCAGCCCCTGCGCCACCAGTTCAAAGCCCGCCTGTTGCAGGCGCACGAATCGGGTGTCGCTGTCGGCAACGGCGGCGGAAATCTCCTGCATGGTGGGCTGGCGGAGGATGGTGTCACGCAGGCGATCCGTGACGCGCAACAGCTCAAAGAACGCCCGGCGCCCGAGGAATCCCGTCCCCAGACAACGGGGACAGCCCCGGGGTTGATACAGCCGGGTGACCCCCTCGGCGGCAGGGCCGAGCACTTTCGCCTGTTCCGCGGTGAGAGCTTCGGGGCGTTTGCAGTGGGGGCACAGCTGGCGCACCAGTCGCTGGGCCACCACCAGATGCAGTCCCTGGGCCACGAGATATGGCTCCACTCCCAGATCCAACAGACGGAAGATCGAGCCTATGGCATCCTTGGTATGGACGGTTGAGAACACCAGGTGGCCGGTGATCGAAGCCTGCATGGCGATCCGCGCCGTCTCGGCGTCGCGGATCTCACCGACCAGAATCACGTCGGGATCCTGCCGGAGGGTCATGCGAAGCAGTGCCGAGAAAGTCTTGCCTGATTCCTCGTCGACCGGGATCTGCGTAATACCGTCAATCTGGATCTCGACCGGGTCTTCGATCGTAATCACGTTCCGCCGGCCGGTGTCGATGCTGCGAACCAGAGAATAGAGGGTTGTAGTCTTGCCGCTGCCGGTGGGTCCGCTGACCAGCACCATGCCGCTTTCGGATTCAATCCCGCGCGCGATTTCCTGCAGCATCCATGCGGGCATGTGCAGGTCGGACATCTTCAGCGGCGCGTTGGCCGTGTCCAGAACGCGAATCACCAGCTTCTGACCGTAGACGCCGGGAGCGAAGCTGACGCGGTAATCCACCCGGCGGCTGCCGCCTTTGAAACGGTTGTCGGGGACGCGCGCGGCGAAGTGCCCTTCCTGGATGGAATCCCGGAACTGAATGTCGATGTCGCTCAGAACCTTCACCAGCGTGGCCAGTCGATGGCCAACCTGGTTCGGCAGGCGTGCTACATCCACCATGTTGCCATCGATACGCAGTCGGCAGGAGTAGAAATCCTGCCGAGGCTCCAGGTGGATGTCGGTAGTTCGACTGCGAAAACACACGATCAGCAGAAGCCGGAAGAGGTCCACGGCGTCGCGCTGGCCGATCTGTTTGACCTCACGTGTCGCCTCATGAACGACCTGGCCGCGGGAGTTGATCAGCGCGATTTCGCCTTCCTCAAACATGCGCTGCGGCAGAGACTCGGCCAGATCGAACAGGGCGGTCTCATAATCGACATTCTCGTCGAGCTGGATGCCCGCCGGTGGGGGGTCTTCGTCAAGCCGGCCGCTGGCGAGGGCGGCAAGATCCTCAAGTCCGTCATCGACCACGTCATCGGCGGTGAGCTGTTCCTGAAGGGAGGGGTCAAAGAGCGTGATCGTGGTTCTGCCGATCTGAATGGCATCCCCGGGTCGGAGCGGTGAAATCTTGACGATCTGCCCGTTGACCCGGGTGCCGTTGCTGCTGCCGAGGTCGCGTACCCGCCAGCCGTCGCTGGTGCGTTCGATGACGGCGTGCTTGCGGCTGGCCATGTCGTCCCCGAGGACGACGCCGTTGTCAGGTCCTCGGCCGATGGTGATGACGGATTGCTCCGCCGGGACTCGAGCCGACTTGCCTGCCAGCGTGATCTCCAGGTAAGCCCCTTTCACGGCAGAATTTTAGCATACGTGGGGTTCAGGATGTACCTCGAACCCGAGGCGCGTATGATCGGCTTTGAAGGAGACAGCGCGTTTGTCCGACCCCTTTTTCCAGAGCACATTCGCCAACGGGCTGGTTCTGGCCGCCGAACGAATCCCGGGCATGCACTCGGCGGCGATGACGCTGCTGGTACCGGCCGGCAGCAGCGGGGATCCCGAGACCATCGCCGGTTCGGCCACGGTGCTGGCGGATCTGATCCTCCGGGGTGCCGGCTCCCGGGACAATCGTTCCCTCACGGAGCACTTGGATTCGCTGGGACTGCAGCGGAGCAGCAGTGCTGGCGTCTACCACCTTCGCCTCAGTGCCGCCGCCCCCGCGGAAAACGTCATGGCCGGGCTCGAGGCGTTTGCGGACGTGGTGCGACGTCCGAGGCTCCCGGCAGACGGATTTGAGGCCGCCCGGGAATTGACCCGACAATCGCTGGCCGGCATCGAGGATGAGCCCAGGCAAAAGCTCTCCGTGGCGTTGCGCGAGGTCTATTTCCCCTGGCCATTGGGACGAAACCCCCTCGGAACCTTCCAGACGCTGGACGCGATGACGCTGCAAGCCGTCAGGGAAGACCACCGCCGGCGCTTCGTCCCGCGGGGCGCAATTTTTGCCTTCGCTGGAAAGCTGGATTTTGACCGGCTTCACGATCGCATCGGAGCCCTGTTCGGCGACTGGCCGGATTCGTCCCCGCCGGAGCTCAAGCCCGTGCCATCCCAGCGGAAATGGCTTTTCATCCCCCAGAAAAGTGAGCAAACTCACATTGGTCTGGCTTGGCCGACGGTCGATGAGACCCACGAAGACTCATACGTGGCGCGCCTCGCCTGCGATATCCTCGGCGGGGGGATGAGCAGCCGGCTCTTCAGTGAAGTCCGCGAGCGTCGGGCCCTGTGCTACGCCGTTTCCGTCGGCTACGCGAGCCTGAAAGGGCTCGGGTGCTTCATGGGCTATGCCGGATCGAGCAATGACCGGGCACAAGCCACCCTCGATTGCATTCTGGAGGAAACCCGACGGCTCGCCAACGGAGTCACCGCCGATGAACTTCAGCGCGCCAAGGTCGGGCTGAAAGCCAATACGATCATGTCGGGTGAATCGACTTCGGCCCGCGCCTCGGCAGTGGCTCACGATGTTTTCCTTCGAGGGCGGATTCGATCAATCGATGAAATCAAACAGAGTATCGATGCGGTGACGCTGGACCGGATCAATGCATTTGTGGCCTCGGCGTCGTCGATCCGCCCGACCGTGGTCGTGCTGGGTCCCAGAGAACTTCGATATCCCGACTTTCCCGGGTGAAGGCTGCGTATGCCCCTGGAATTCAAGCATCACCGTCTGCCCAACGGGCTGGACATCCTCGCCGAGATCAACCGCGATTCCCACTCTTTCGCCGCCGGCTTTTTCGTGAAAACCGGCTCGCGGGATGAAACGGAACAGATCCACGGAGTCTCGCATTTCCTGGAACACATGATGTTCAAGGGATCGGAGAAATACACCTGGCAGGACGTGAACCGGATGTTTGACGAGATCGGCGCGCGGTATAACGCCTTCACGTCACAGGAGATGACCTGCTATTACGCGAACGTGCTGCCGGAGTACACGGATCGTGTCCTCGATCACCTTGCCCACCTGCTGCGCCCGGCGATCCGGCAGGCCGATTTTGACACCGAAAAGAATGTGATTCTCGAAGAAATCGCGATGTATCTCGATGATCCCGGCCACCGACTGTACGAAGCCCTGATGCAGACGCATTTTGACGACCACCCCCTGGCCCGCAGCGTGCTGGGGTCACCCGAATCCATCCGCGGCCTGACGCGCAGCCAGATGGCTGAGTATTTCTCCCGTCGATATGGGCCGGGAAACATGGTGCTGGCCGTTGCCGGGCAGATGGATTTCGGCGAGGTGGTGGACCTCGTCGGGCGTTATTGTGGCGACTGGCCTGCGGTTGACGCGCGGCGCGACGCGGTCGCGCCGCGCCTGGAAGCACGTCGTCGGACGCTTCCCGACTCGCGGCTCAACCGGCAGTACACCATGGGCATGACGCCTGCCCCCAGCGCTCAGGACGAACGGCGCTTCGCCGCCCGAGTGCTGGCGGATGTAATCGGCGACAGCGACGGATCACGGTTCTACTGGGCTCTGGTCGACAAGGCGATTGCGGAGGATGCCGATTTCGGCTTCTACCCGCATGACGGATGCGGAAGCTTCTATCTGGCTCTTACCTGCGCGCCGCAGAACGCGAAACAGGCTTTGAACATCGCTCTTGCGGAGCTTCAACGGGTCAAGGACGATCTTGCCGAAGACGAGGTAGAGCGCGCGAGAAACAAGATCGCATCCAGCATCGTTTTATCCGGCGAGCTGCCTCTGGGCCGCATGAGGGCCATCGGCTCTCAGTGGATCTATTGCGGCGAGTATCGATCACTGGAGCAGGACATGGAATCATTGCAGTCAGTGTCCGCAGATTCATTGCGCGACCTGATGCGGGAGTTTCCATTCGAGCCGATGACGATCGTTTCCATGGGACCGGAATCGTTGAGCCTTTGATGAATCAGGCAACGGACAGGTCCACCGGGGGCCGTCGGGGCAGGTTTTGGAGGACTTCACTCAGACGAAGGACAGCATGTCACCAGTGCGTGTGGGTGTGATCGGATGCGGTGCGATTTCGCCAGCATACTTTTCAGCGGCGCGGAACTTTCCGCTGCTGCGCATCGTGGCGTGTGCCGACGTCAACCCGGAAGCAGCGCGGGCACGGGCGGCGGAGTTCGGGATTCCCAAGGCATGCAGCGTGGTGGAGCTGTTGGAGGACCCGAGTATCGAGATCGTGTTGAATCTGACTGTCCCCAGAGCCCATGTGCCGGTTTCGCTCAGCGCGATTGAGGCCGGCAAACATGTGTATCTGGAGAAGCCCCTGGGTATCAGCCGGGAAGAAGGCGCGGCGCTGATTTCGGCCGCCGAGGCTGCGGGGGTGAGCATCGGGTGTGCCCCGGATACGTTCCTCGGGGCGGGCATCCAGACGGCACGGAAGCTGATCGATGACGGGGCCATCGGTCGGCCGGTGGCGTTCACGGCCTTCATGATGGGCCGGGGACATGAACACTGGCACCCCTCACCGGAATTCTATTACCAGCCCGGCGGGGGGCCGATGTTCGACATGGGGCCATACTATCTGACGGCACTGCTGAACCTGCTCGGGCCGGTCAAGAGAGTGATGGGCATGGCTTCCATCGCCATCCCGCACCGTCAAATCACCAGCAAGCCCCGCGCAGGCATGTCGATTCGCGTGGAAACCCCCGATCACGTCGTCGGCACCATGGAATTCCAGAACGGCTGCGTCGGGACGATCGTCACCAGTTTCGCGACACGCGCAGCCACCTATGATGCAAAAACCCCGATTACGATCTTCGGCGATCGCGGGACGATCAAGGTGCCCGATCCCAACGGGTTCGATGGGCCGGTGTTCCTCTGTCGCTTTGGGGACGGCAGGGATGAGTTTGTCGAGCAGCCGCCGATGTTTGTTCGCGGTTATGGCAGAAGCGTGGGTCTGGCGGACATGGCGACGGGATTGCGGGCCGGAAGGGCAATCCGGGCCTCGGGGCAGCAGGCGATGGCGGTTCTGGACCTGATGCAGGGGTTTCTCGATTCCAGCGCATCAGGCTCGGCGGTGGAGCCGACCGTTGCCTACTCCCGACCGGCACCCATGGACCCGTCCAAGCCATTCGGTGAGCTGTAACTCATTACAGCCCAATGGGTTGCGTTGCAGGTTGGGTCGTGGGGAGGGGCGTGGCCGCGCCTGCCGCTGCCGGGTTGGCTCGAGCCCCGGGGGGAGTCTCCAACGGCGTCTCAGGCAACCCAAGGAACGGGATCGGAGCCCCCGATGGCCTCTCCTCTTGAGCCGGCATTGTCGCCAGCACCAGGCGACGGGGGGTGCGAATCATGGGCAGGATCGATAGCCGCTGCTGGGCCATGGACTTGTAAATCCTTGGCAGATCAGAGTTTACGACCTGCTCATACCGTTGCGCCGCCGTGTCGAATTCCCCACGGTTCTCCGCCACCGCCGCCAGTCCCAGCAGCGCCGTCGCCCGAGCGGATTGTTCCTTGGGGTATTGCGAGAGGACCGCTTCATATTCCAGCCGAGCGCTTTCCAGCAGGTCCGGGCGTGATCTGGGCAAGGCCAACGCCGGTTGCGTCGCGGCACCGGGCAGGTCGGGAAGATTCGCCAATGTCCAATAAAGGTCTCCCCGGGCCACCATTGCTTCGGCGCGGAGAGTTGCGTTTTCTGCGTTGCTGAGGGACTGATCGAGCTGTTCGTTTGCCTGGCTGAACAGCAGGGCGCGCCGGTTGGCGATCTCGGAAGCCGCACCCAGTCCTCCCCCCAGTTGGCTGAGCTGATTGATTGCCTCCCGGGCTGAGGCGAGGCTGACGCGGGTCAACTCCGCCCGATGAGCCTTGGAATGGCTGCGATAGCGCACCAGCACGATCGCCAGCACGATCAGAGTCAGAATCAGCAGAATCCGCCCGCCGTACACGCTCAGGTACAGCGGAAGGTTGCTCAGGATGTGAGCCAGAGAGTTTTCCTGCAATTCGTGCCGGCGTTCAGCCTTCATAGAGGGGCAGCAGTGTAACTTTGACGCCCCAGAAAGCCAGTTTCCGGGGGCTGTGAGGGGCTGGAAGGGGAGTGGGGCGAGGGCTCGGGATGTGACGGGTTCGGGGTAATCTTGACGGGCTTTCCGGCCGTTCTTACAGTCTGACTTCCCGCCGGTTCGCACGGTTCCGGCGAGCCGGGCTCTTCGCCCCTGAGTGTCTGGCACCTGAAGAGTTGGGAGGCCCGTCGTATGCCGCTTCCACGCCTGTTACAGCGCATTGCGCTGGCTGCTTCGCTTTCCATGGGATTGCTCTTGATCGGAGAGGCGCAAGCAGAACCGGTTGACGCTGTCCCCGCTCCGGAGGCCACCAGCGCCCGGCAACTGCGCTCCGTGGTCGATAACTTCTGGCATTACGG
>JAVQWE010000014.1:0-17246 GCA_033579175.1 Phycisphaerales bacterium
TCACCGCCGAGATGAATTCCGCCATTCGCAAGCGGGATTTCACCCCCCTGACGCCTTCTTCGACCCCACTGCTGACATCCACGGCAAAGGGCCGGAATTCCCGCACGATTCGCCCCACATTGTCGGGGGTGAGTCCCCCGGCAAGAATGATCGGCACCGGACCGTCCAGATAGCCTTCATCGCGCAGCCGGCGGATCAGGTCCCAGTCATTTTCCACACCACTGCCGCCGAGCCGCCCCGGCGTCTCCAGCACCAGCCCTGCCAGATTCGCCGGACGGATTCGCTGCCACTGCGTCAACTGCATGCGGATGTGTGCCTCCTCTACGCGGATCGCCTTGATCACCCGGAGGGGCGCCACTTCCACCACCTCCACCGAACCTTCCTCGCCATGGAACTGGGCCACATGAAACCCCATTCCCGCGGCCGAGCGACGGATGACCCCCGGCGCCTCGTTGACAAACAGCATAACCGGGGTCACGAACGCCGGCAGCGCATCGATGATTTCACAGGCCACGGCATCGGCCACGCATCGAGGCGACTGGCGATGCCGCACCAGACCGATCGCGTCGGCGCCGTATTCCGCGGCCGTCAGTGCGTCCTCCAGCCGAGTGATCCCGCAGATTTTGACGCGCGTTCGACTCACGACTCTCCAATCGTATGATCCGGTGGCATGGTCGTCGATGTTCACGTGCACATCTCTGCTCTCAGCGCAAAGCACGGGATGATGTCCCGGCGGCTGCTGCGAAGCTTGCCCTTCCGCTTCATGAAATCGCGCCTGGGTCTGCGCGGTGAGGACGAATCCACCGAAGCGAGTCTTCGGCATCTGCTGATCCGGCTGCTGGAGGAAACTCCGGAACTCGATGCCGCCGTGGTTCTGGCTTTCGACGCGGTGTATGACGAGAGCGGCCGGTTGAACCTCAACCAGACCCACCTGTACACGAAGAATGATTACGTCATCCAACTGGCGCGGCAGCACCGCAAGATTCTCTTCGGGGCATCGATTCACCCCTATCGCCGTGACGCGATCGAGGAACTGGAGCGCTGCGTCCGAGCCGGTGCGGTTCTGGTCAAATGGCTGCCGATCACGCAGGGCATGAACCCGGCCGATCCCCGGTGCATTGCCTTCTACGAGGCGATGGCGCACCACGGCATCCCTCTGCTGTGCCACACCGGTGGAGAAAAATCACTGCCCAATATCGCGCCGCACACCGCTTCGCCCTTGCTGCTGGTGCCGGCACTGCAACGGGGGGTTACCGTCATCGCTGCACATTGCGGCACCCGATCGGCCTGGGGAGAACGCGACTACGTCCCCGATTTCATGCGACTCTGCCATGATTGGGAGCATTTTTATGGCGACACGGCCGCGCTGAACCTGCCGACGCGATCCCACGCGTATCCTGCCATTCTGGCAGATACGGTGGTTCGCTCCAAATTGCTGCACGGGAGCGACTGGCCGATCCTGCCGGTCCCCCCGGCAGCCCAGTTGGGCCTCTCCGCCGCCGCCGAATGCTGGCTGGAGCCAAACTGGCTCCGACGCGACCTGATGATCAAGCGAAGGCTTGGATTTGAACCGGCGTACTGGACGCGCGCCGCGGAAGTGCTGCGGCTGCCGGATGGGCAGCTCAGCGGTTCATCGCTTCCAGTTGCCGCTTCATCTGTCTCATGATCAGATCGCCGATCGAGGGAAACAGCGCGTTCAGCGCCAGCGCCACGCGCGTGGGCAGGCTGGTCCATACCTCGCGTTTCGGGCGCTCAATCCCCCGGACCATCGCACGGGTCACGCGGGTTACAGGTTGTCGGAATGAGCGTCGCGAAGAAGTTTCCAGACGCATGCCTCCCAGTGATTCGGCCACCTGAAAGAAATCGGTCTCGGTGCCGATCGGGTGCACACTGGTTACGGCGACGCCCTCCTCGCGCAGCTCAACCCTCATGGCCTCTGCCAGCGAAAGCTGGGCCGCCTTGGTTGCCGAGTATGCCCCCAGGTAGGGCAACCCCCGCCGCGCCGCAGCGGAGGAGACGATCATCACCTGCCCCCGCCAGCCGTCGCGTGGGGGCTGCTTGAGCATGATCGGCAGGGCAAACCGGGCACAGTCGAGCGTGCCCAGAACATTTGTATGCAGAATCTCCAGCATCTGTTCCCGGCGTCCCTCATGCACCTTCGCCGGAAAGCCATACCCGGCGTTGGCCACCAGCGTGTCGATCCTGCCGAATCGCTCCTCGGCAGCAAGGATGAGGCGCTGGCAGTCAGATTCCCGGGATACATCGGCCGCCACACAGAGGTGTTCCCCCCCGAGCTGCCGGTTCAACTCGTCGAGTTTGTCGGCGCGCCGTGCTGCCAGAGTCAGCTTTGCCCCGCGGGCATGAAGGTCGATGGCAAGCTGGCGACCGATCCCCGCCGATGCCCCGGTGATCACCACAACCATTCCCGCAATTCGCCTTCGCATGGGCGTATGATAGGTTGGATGGGGCCGGGTCTCCCGGTCCGCTGATGCGCCCAACAGAAGGCTCGGCAGCTTTCCCGGGTGCCGAGCCACGGTAATGTGCCTGTATGTTCACCGGACTGGTTGAATCTTCGCGCCCGGTCACAGCCGTGGATGACCGCGCGGGCCTGCGGCGGTTGACGGTGGACCTTGGCTTTGCCGATGCCCAAAGGGGCGATTCCATTGCGATTAACGGGGTTTGCCTGACCGTGGTCGAGCTTCGGGGAGATTCTGCGGTTTTCGAGGTTGTCCCGGAAACGTTGGATCGAACGAACCTCTCCCGCTTGCGCACCGGCGAGCTCGTGCATGTCGAGCGCGCCCTGCGGGTTGGCGACCGTTTGAACGGGCATTTCGTGCAAGGTCACGTGGACGGGACGGCGGCGCTGCTGGAAAAACGCTCGGAGGGCGCGGATGTGCGTCTTCGATTGCAGGTTCCGGAGGAACTTTCACAGTTTTTGTCAGAGAAGGGGTCGGTCTGCCTCGACGGTGTCAGTCTGACCATCGCCGCGCTGGCAGAAGCGTGGTTTGAAGTGGCGGTAATTCCGTCGACACTGGCGGTCACGCAATTGGGAAGCCGGGAGCCAGGTTATCCGTTTAACCTTGAGTGCGACATGCTCGCCAAACTGGTGGTGCGGTGGCTGCGGTCGAGGGCGAGCTGCTCTTCACGCAGGTGAACCGGTTCAATCCAGAATATCCAGGGTTGAAAAATGCCCGTGTTCCAGGAACTCCAGCGAGGCGCCGCCACCCGTGGACACATGACTGACCCGTTCGGAAAGCCCCAGCTCCTCGATCGCCGCGGCGCTGTCGCCCCCACCGATCACCGTCACAGCCCCTGTGCCCGTCACCGCCGCCACGGCTTCCGCCACGGCCTTGGTGCCCCCGGAGAACGGAGCTTTCTCGAAAACGCCCATCGGCCCGTTCCACACGATGGTGCGGGCTTTGGCGATTTCGCTCCTGAAGGCTGAAATCGTCGCCGGGCCGATGTCGAACCCGGCCTTATCTTCGGGAATGTCGCCTTGGACGACGGTTCCGGAAGGAGCATCGATCGATTCGGCAACCACGGTGTCAACCGGCAGCTTCAGTTTGCCGCCGGCCTGTTCCAGCAGCCGCCGGGCAAGATCAAGCTGATCCACCTCCACCAGCGACCGCCCCACCCCCCTGCCCTGCGATTTGAGGAACGTGAATGCCATCGCACCCCCGACAAGCAGGGTATCGGCCTTCTGGAGAAGCTTCTCAATCACCTTGATCTTGTCGCTGACCTTCGCCCCCCCGAGAATCGCGACAAACGGTCTGGCCGGGTTGGAGACAGCTTCGCCCAGGAATTTCAGTTCCTTTTGAATCAGGAAGCCGATCACCCGCGGTCGGCCTTGCATGGCCTGCGGGCAGCCGAAGGTGCTGGCGTGCTCGCGGTGGGCAGTGCCGAAGGCGTCGTTCACGTAGACATCGCCCAACCGTGCCAATTGTCGAGCGAAGTTGGGGTCATTCTTTTCCTCCTCCGGGTGGAAGCGGAGATTTTCCAGCAGCACGACATCGCCATCCACCATGGACGCCACGGTCGATTCTACTTCCGCGCCGATGCAGTCACGAGTGAACTTCACAGGCTTCTGCAGCAACGCGGACAAATGCTCGGCACAGGGCTTGAGGGAGTATTTCGGATCCGGGCCGCCCTTCGGCCGCCCAAGATGCGACATCAGAATCAACCTTCCCCCGCGGTCCATCACGCTGCGAATCGTCGGCAACGCCTGGACAATGCGCCGGTCGTCTGTGATTCTGCCGTTCTCCAGCGGCACGTTAAAATCCACGCGCATGAGGACGCGTTTGCCCTTCACGTTCACGTCCGCGACGGTCTTCTGCGCCATGGGGCACCTCCCACTGATCCACGGCATCAGATGCTACGGAAGCAACTGCCTCAGGAAAAGCCCTCAGGGATCGAACCAGCAGAATGCGACAAATCGCCGCTGCGGCAGCTTGCCGCGCAGTGCGGAAAGGTGCTTCCCGATTAGAATTTACGCATGCTGACCGCGATTCCTTCGCTACTGGGGAATTCCTCCCTGCTTCCCTCGCGCCTGCAGATGGCCGTAACGTTGGCTTTCCACATCACATTCGCGGCGGTGGGGATCGGCCTGCCACTGCTGATGGTGATTTCCGAGCGGCTGTACCTGCGCACGGGGAAGGTGCACTACCGCAGCCTCGCTCAGAAGTGGTCGAAGGCCACCGCAGTCTTATTCGCGATTGGCGCGGTTTCGGGCACGGCGTTGTCGTTCGAACTGGGTCTGCTGTGGCCGAGATACATGCAGATCACCGGCGCGGCCGTGGGACACCTGTTCGGGCTGGAGGGATTCGCTTTCTTCCTGGAGGCAATTTTCCTCGGGTTATACATCTATGGGTGGGACCGCCTGCCACCGAAGGGACATTTCTGGTGCGGGGTCGCCATCGCATTCTTCGGGGCGCTCTCGGGCTGGCTGGTGCTGGGGGTAAATGCCTGGATGCAGCTTCCGGTTGGGGTCCAACTGGACTCCGCCGGCAACGTTACGAGTGTGAACCCGTTTGCGATCTTCCGGACATATGCCTGGTTCACGATGGCGTTGCACTCAACACTGGCGTGCTACATCGCGGTTTCATTCGCGGTGGCAGCGGTGTATGCAGCCGGCTATCTGAAGGGGCGAAGAGACGACTATCACCGATTCGCCATCCGCATCGCCATGACCGTCGGGACGGTGGTGGCGCTGTTGCAGCCGATCAGCGGCGATCTGATCGCCAAGTTTGTGTATCGCACGCAGCCGGCAAAATTCGCGGCAATGGAGGCTCATTTTGAAACCTCTCGATACGCACCGGCATTCATTGGAGGAATCCCCGATGTCGACTCAGGTACCGTTCGATTTGCCATTCCGCTGCCCGGCGTTCTCAGCTTTCTGGCAACCGGCGATCCCTCCTCGGAGATCAAGGGGTTGAACGACATCGATCGGTCGCTCTGGCCGAACGTTGCACTGGTGCACGTGTCGTTTCAGATCATGGTTGGACTGGGAGTGGTGCTGATGATCCTGGGGATCTGGTTCGCGCTGGCCACGTGGCGCGCGGGTGCAGGAGCCTTGGACAGCCAACGGTTGTTGCGTGCCATCGTTCTCTGCGGACCGGCAGGCTTCATCGCGTTGCAGGCAGGTTGGATCGTCACCGAATGCGGCCGGCAACCGTGGGTGATCAACGGAATTCTCAAGACCGCCGAGGGAGTTACTCCCTATCCTCACGTCTGGCCGGTTTTCATCGGGTTTTCGGCTCTTTTTGTGGTGCTGTCGATCACGACGATCGGGTTGCTGCGATATCTGGCCCGATCGCCTGTGGGAAGCGGGAAGCAGGAGTGAAGGATGAGTGATCAGACGATCGTATCGCTGGCCGCACTCGTGGCGTTGGCGGGTCTGATGGCCTACGCGGTCTTCGGGGGAGCTGATTTCGGCGGGGGCGTGTGGAGCCTGTTTGCCACCGGCCCGCGTAAGGAACTCCAACGGCGTGCGGTTGCCGAGGCCATGGGTCCGGTCTGGGAGGTCAACCATGTATGGCTGATTTTCGTGATCGTCGTCCTGTTCACCTGCTTTCCGCGCGGTTTTGGCGCGCTGGTGACAGGGCTGTTTGTGCCTCTGCATCTGGTCCTGGTGGGAATCATTCTGCGCGGGGCAGCGTTCGTGTTTCGCGGCTACGGGCCATCTCCCGCCGCGAGTGAGAATGCGAGGGCTTCCGGTCATTACGCCCGATGGGGAACGATATTCGGCATCGCAAGCGTGATATCACCCTTGCTCCTGGGAGCCGCCTTCGGCGCGCTCACGGCCGGCGAAATCCGGGTCGACCCCGCCGGGAGGGTGCGCAGCGCTTCGCCGGTTCCCTGGCTGCACGTCTATCCGATTTCCTGCGGTCTGCTGGCGTTGTCAACCTGCGCCTACCTTGCAGCGGTGTTCCTGGTTGTGGAGACAACCGGTCAGTTGCAGGAGGACTTCCGTCGGCGTGCGATTTTCGCCGGAACCGCCACGGCCTCCCTGGCGTTGTTCACGCTGGTGGCAGCGCGGATGGAGGCGAAATGGTTCTTCGATCAGTTGACGGCGCCGATGGTCTGGCCCGTCATCGCGGCGGGCATGATCGCGTTTGCCGGGAGCGCCGTTGCGGTCTTTGCGCGGTGGAACTACGCGGCGCGGTGGTTCGCCGGCGCCCAGACCGTGCTGATGCTGCTGGGGTGGGGCATGGCTCATCGGCAGTATCTGATCTACCCGGACATACCCCTTGCCGCGGCCGCCGGCCCGCGGGAAACGATCGTTTTCCTGCTGATTTCGCTGGTACCCGGCGCGACGCTGCTGATTCCGGCACTCTGGCTGCTGTTCCGGACGTTCAAGTCGCCGTCCGCACGCACCATGCACAGTTGACAAAACCGGGGAGACATCGCACAACCCGGCGTCGATGAACGACCTGTTTGACACTCTGCGCTTCGACCAGCACGGTCTGATCCCTGCGATTGTCCGCGAATGCAACTCCGGCGATGTCCTGATGATGGCTTGGATGAACCGCGAAGCCCTCAGCCGGACTCTGGCAACCGGCCAGACGCACTTCTTCAGCCGCAGCCGCAACCGGATGTGGAAGAAAGGGGAGGAATCGGGCCACGTGCAGAAGGTGACCTCCATCCGCACCGACTGTGACGGCGACGTGCTGCTGATTGATGTCGAGCAGACCGGCGTGGCCTGCCACGAAGGCTTCCGATCCTGCTTTTACCGTCGTCTGGAAGGCACGCAGTGGACCGTCGCCGACCAGCGACAGATCGATCCGGCCACGGTCTACGGGAAAAAATGAGCCGATGGAGCTTCTGGAGCGAAACTCCCGCGCATCCGAATGGATGGTTCCCAGCGCCTGCCTCGCATACGCTCTGCTGCTGATCGTCGGATTCGGTTTATTTCGCACGCGGTGGACCACACCGGTCGACGCGGTTATGCCCATGTCGCCGCACCGCGCGGCGTTTTTTGTCTGCAATGCGGCCACTTTGAGCGGGTTCCAGACCAGCTTGGCCGTGGAAAGCCTTCAACCCCTCGGGCAGTTCGTGCTTTTCGTTCTGATGGTTGCGGGCGGGATGTTAAGCTGGGTGGTTGGGGGAATCCTGGTAAAACGAGCACTCCGGCTGGAGGTGAGCGATCTTCAGATCGTGGCAGCATCGGGTTGCCTTCTGCTGCTGGCAGTGGTGGCAGGAATGATCCTGAACTTCGGGGATGGGATTTGGCGGTCGAGTTTCAACGCCGTCAGTGCCGTGACCAACTGCGGGCTGTGGATCGGCCCGCCGCCGGCTGGCAACCGGCTGGAAATGGGCGCTTTCTTCCTGCCGCTTGCCCTGCTGGGTGGGCTGGGAATCACAGTGATTCTCGAATTGGTGGGTGCGCCGGTTCATCGAGCGCTCTCGCCACACGCAGCGATGGTGCTGACGCTGTCGGCCGTCGTGTATCTCCTGGGGTTTCGGGCCGTGTTCTGCAGTCAGTGGCTGTTTGGCGGAATTGTTGAAGAAAGCTGGCGGTCTGGATTGTGGCAGGCATCCGCGTTGTCGATCAACGCTCGATCGGCCGGGCTGCCCGGTGAACTGCTCAGTTCCCTGCCCCGTCCCACGCAGTGGATGGTTGGGGGGTTGATGCTGATCGGTGGTGGCAGCGGCGGGGCGACCGGGGGTCTGAAGCTCACCACGCTGGCAGTCCTGGCCCTTGGCGTTGCCGGCGTGCTTCGAGGCCGAGCGCCGGAGAGAATCTTCGGGATCGCCGCTGTCTGGTTGGGGTTATATCTGTTGCTGATCGCCGGCACCTTCCTGCTGCTGCTGGGACTGGTGCCGGAGTTGTCGGCCGATCGGCTTTTGATGCTTTCGATCAGCGCCGTTGGGAACGTTGGCCTGTCGCATGATGTGCTCTCGGCCGGTGGACACGACGGTTCGATCCTGACGGCGGCGATGCTGGCCGGGCGTGTGATGCCGCTGGTCATTCTGGCGTGGGTGGCGCGCGGCGAACGAACCACGTTCGCTGTGGCCTGATAGAAGGCTTCGGCGGCGTCTGGGCAGCGGGAATGCCGGGGGCCGACGGCCCGTTTCAGGGTTGCCGCGGGAGCACCTGATCGAGCCGGGAACTGATCAACTGGCACAATTGCGAGGCCAGCTCGCGGTAGAGGGATTGATCGCCCCCGATGGGGTCTTCGATGTCCCTTTCCGGATCGAGCTTCTGCACTTTATCTGCCACCCGGGGAGAATGGGCAATCACGGCCTGCCGATGCGCCTCGCTCATCGTGAAGATGAAGTCGGCCTGATTGATCAACTCGGGAATGAGCATGCGTGAGCGATGCCTGGAGAGATCAGCGCCGAATTCTTTGACCGCTTCGGCAGCCTCGGGGGTGGCTTTGCCTCCGGGAAATGCCGATGAGCCGGCCGACAAGACGCTATAGCCCCGGGATTCAATCTGATCCGGGGGCACTCCCAACCGGTCGGCGATGAGCTTGCGCGCGATGGCTTCCGCCATGGGAGAGCGGCAGGTGTTTCCGCTGCAGACGAACAGAAACGTGGTTCGCATCAGCCGCTCGATGATCCGCTCGTCGTAGATTCCCGCTCGGGAGATGGAGTACCCCTCGGACGATACCTGCAGGATCGTGGATGGCTTGGCATACACGGTTGGACCGGCATCCAGCACCAGCTCCACCCGACCGTCGATCGCGGGAAGAAACTGATCGACCTGCCGGGCGGCGGAGGCGTCGCCACCGGCCACGCTCAGCACCACCGGAAGGTTCACCTCCCCCAGCACGTCAGTGGCCACCGTGTGGTTGGGGCAGCGGAGTGTAATCCGGTTGCCGTCAAAGACGTCGGACTCGCGGATTTCCAGCTTTCGGCAGACCGTGGCGCGATCATCCGGACTCACTTCAAACGACATGGCCACCGGACCCGGCCAGAGTTTGCGAATGAGCCGCTCGGCCAGCGGGGTGGGCTGGAAGAGGTAATTGCGAACCGATTCCGGGCGATCGAGGTGAATCGTCAGGGGCTTGCCCGGGTCGCCACCGCGCAGCGCCCGGACCTTCCGCACCGCTTCCGGATGGGAGGCTACCGCGGCGACACCGTAGACCGTCTCCGTCGGCAGCACCACCAGCGATCCATCGCGGAGCAACTGGGCGGCCCGACGGATCTCCGCCTGATAGTCGCCGACACTGAAGACGTTTACTACTTCCGTCGCCATGATCCGATTATCGGCTTGCCACGCGATCGGTTCAAGTTAGGGACATTACCGGACGAATCGACTACGATAGCTTGGGAATCGTGCAACCTCCTCGAGCGATCCTGTTTGACCTGGACGGCACGCTGACACGTCCGCTGCTCGACTTCGCGCAAATTCGCGCGGAAATGGGTGCTCCGGCGGGTGTGGGAATCCTCGAGTGGCTGGAAACGGCTGACACCGCTCACCGCCAACGCGCCGAGCAGATTCTGGATCGCCACGAGACCACGGCTGCCCGACAATCGGAGTTGAGCGAGGGTTGCCGTGATCTTCTGGACTGGCTTCGATCCGCCGGTGTGCCCGCTGGTGTCGTGACGCGCAACAGCCGACGCTGCACGGAGCTGGTGCGAAACAAACACGGTCTTGCCTTCGCCGTCGAGATGACCCGGGACGACGGGGTTTTCAAGCCCGATCCGGCCCCCCTTCGGCTGGCATGCGGTCGCCTCGGGCTGGACTGTGCCGAGGTCTGGATGGTGGGAGACGGCGAATTTGATGTCCGCGCGGGCCTTGCCGCCGGGTGTCCGACAATCTGGATAAGTCACGGGCGGCAGCGCCATTTTTCCTGGACCCCCTGGATTACCCTGTTTAACCTTCGGGAACTCCAAAACCTTCTGGAAGCTGCCGTGTCTGGCAAGTGACAGGTCATGATCGCGTTGCTGCGGCTATTGCTGATTGCCTGGGTGCTGCTGTCGGCGGCGGTTCGGGCCGAGTCATCGGCTTTTGAGGTCGTAGCACCCCTCTCGCCCGACGCCTCGCTGGATGAAATCCTCGACGCCCTCGATGCCCGCGGGGACAGCTTGCGATCTCTGGTGGCGCGCGTAGAGAAAACCGAAGTGGACCTGAGCCTCGGGGAAGATGCTGAAACCCGCGTCGGCCGGGTCGTATACCAGCGTAAACCGGATGAAAGCGTGCGCATCCGCGCCAGTTTCGACAAAGTGCGTGTCGGAGACAGAATCCGCGAAGACCGGGTTGAGTATCTGCTGGAAAACGGTCTTCTGATCGACCGGACCTATCGCAGCCGAGTCGAGAATCGCCAGACGCTCCACCGGCCCGGGGAAAAGATTGACCTGTTTGCCTTGGGGCGGGGCCCGTTTCCGCTGCCGATCGGGCAGGCCCGGTCGGAGGTGTACGCGCAGTTTGAGGTATCGCGGGCAGGTCCACAGCCAGACGATCCCCCTTCGAGCCTGCATGTGCGGCTGCTGCCCCGGGAAGGCACGGAACTGGCGCGAAAATTCAAGTCGATCGATGTCTGGATCGATCCGACCGACCACATGCCGCGCCGCGTAAGTACTGTGAACGTGCAGGAAACCGTGCTGACGCGCACTGACTTCCTTGATGTGCATGTGAACGCACCGGTGGAAGATCGCGACTTCGAACTCGAGAAAATCCGCGATGACCAATGGCAGATTCATCAGGATTGATGCTTGAGGCCGTGCGACAGGTCAGGCGGTCGGCAGGCAGGCAGTGACTGACCGGCAACTGGATCAGTGGACCGACGATGCGGTCGGGTGAACGCGTGCGGCCGATGGGTCGCGCAGCGTCAGTATCGGGTTGGCGGGGCTTTGCCGTCGACGGTCCACAGAAACGCCAGCGCCTGCCGCGGTTTGGGGGGAATGAAATACGTGATGAAGAATCGTGCCACCGGGCGGCCCAGGCGCATCCCCACGACCATCAACCCCATCTGAGCCACGGCGGCAGAGAGCACCAGAACGGTGATGAGCTGGAGGCTGCCCTGCAAGTGGTATTCATCGACGTGAAAGATCAGCAGAGTAACGATGGCAGCCAAGGCTGGCAGCGTCAAAAACAGCAGCAGCCTTCGGAACGTCACATGCCACATCAGCACCGCCAACACCGCGCCGAACGCAACCGGTGCCAGCATCATCAGCAGGATCACTGCGGCGGCGAGCGACGGAATCGGGAACGCCTGGTGTGCCGGGAGCAGCGTGCGTCGGTAAACCGGTTCACCTGCCAGAACGGCAGGCTCGTTTGTGCCGTCGACCAGCCAGATCGTCTGCTGTGCGGCCGGATCCCATTGCCGGGCGACCGGGCGACCGCGATCATCGAAATGCCGCCCGATCGTCAGCGATTCCACCGTCGCCACCTGCAATCCACACAGGCCGATTGTTCCCCACACCAGAAGCGCCAGAATCATCACAGACCAGAAAGCCAGAGCCATCGCCCCCAGCCTCAGCAGCCAGACGCGCCCGGCGTTGCTTGCCAAGCCCGCCGGCTGAAACCGCCCGCATTCCGTGCACCGGACGATCAGGATTCCCAACCGCTCGTCTCTGACCACCGGCTGCGTGTGAAGGTTGTAGCCGCAATCTTCGCAGAACAGGTCTGCTTCGATGCGGGCATGCTTCTGCAGAGGCCGCAGCGGTGGAAACTCAAAATGCTGCTGCTCCATGGCAGGCTGATCCGGCTGGAGCTCTGCAACCGTCCCGGTCACCGGCTGTTGCCGCGACGGGGCGCCGCCGGGCGAACCCGTCAGCAGGCGATGCTTCCTGCGCGCCCTTTGGGCATCAGGGCACGACGCAAGTTGCGCATGGCCTGTTCGAGCCGCTGTTCATTCTCCACAAGAGCAATCCGCACAAAACCTTCCCCGTGTTCCCCGAAGGCACGGCCGGGGGCGAGCGCTACCTTCGCCTGGTCCATCATCCGCAGGCAGAAATCGATCGATCCTGCACCTGCCAGATGGTCATCGGGCACGCGCGCCCAGACAAACATGCCCGCCCGGGGCCGCTGATACGACCAACCCAGCCGATCCAGCCCGCGGCACACCACATCACGACGTTTCTGATAGATTTTTGACTGCTCGCGAGGTGTGCTTCCGCACTCACGCATGGCGATCACGCTGGCAATCCAGATCGGGGCGAAGTGGCCGTAATCATAATAACCCTTGATCGTCGCCAGCGCGCGGATCATTTCGGCGTTGCCGCAACAGAAACCCACGCGCCAACCGGCCATGTTGAAGCTCTTGCTCATCGTAGTGAACTCAACCCCCACCTCCTTGGCCCCGCAGGTGGCCAGGAAGCTCGGCGCGTGATAGTCGTCGAAGGTGATCTCGCCATAGGCGTAATCCGACAGGATCATCACCCGGTGCCGTCGGCACAGGTCGATGGCTCGCTCCCAGAAACCGGGTTCTATCGTCATCGACGTGGGGTTGTGCGGGTAGTTGAAAATCGCCAGTTTCGGGGCCGGATACAGCCCGGAAATCGTGCGTTCGATGCGGTCGAGGAACTCCTGATCGTTCCCGATCGGCACGCGGATGACATTCGCTCCCGCCAGAGCCGGCGCGTACAGATGCGCAGGGAACGCCGGATCGGGCACGACCGCGGTGTCGCCCGGTCCGAGCAGTGCCAGGCACAGGTGGCTGAAACCCTCCTTGCTGCCGATGGTCACGATCACTTCCGTTTCCGGGTCAAGCGTGACGCCGAATCTGGATTTGTAACGATTGGCAACTTCCCTCCGAAGCCCGGCGATCCCGTGGGAGACACTGTAGCGGTGGTTGCGCGAGTCTCGCGCCGCCTCGGCGAGCTTCTCCACCACTGCGGGGGGGGTTGGATCTGTCGGGTTGCCCATCCCCAGGTCGATGATATCGATCCCGGCCACGCGCTTTTCGTGCTTCATCCGGTTAATCCGACCGAACAGATAGGGTGGCAGCCGCGCGATGCGCGCCGAAGGCTCGATGCTGAAGGGTGGACAGTCCATGGCAGAAGTCTGGTACAAGCCTAACGTGGCGCGCTGCGGATGAAAACGGATCCGACCGGCTCCGTGAAGAAACCGATGGTTTCAACGAAGGCAAGACTGGAAGCTGCTGAAAGGAATGCCCTTACGGCGAGTTCGGCGGCCCGGGGAGATCCGGGATCGCCGGCTGCGTGGCCGCGCGTGCGCGCTGGCGGTCCAGTTCCTCGCGGATCTCCGCCGCGTCCTTCAGTTGTCTGAGGCGACGCGATCGTTCATCCTGATATTGGGCCTTCAGCAGCGGATCGAGAATCTGCAGGCTCCGGGTTGCGCGCTCGCTCAATTGCAGCCGGATTTCCTGCATGAGCTGCTGCGTCAGGCTTTCCTGCAGATCCTCACGAATGCTCTCCTTGACGTCCTCAAAGCGGATGACCTTGGGGGGAATCCGGTCCAGAAGCTGCAGAAGATGATACCCTCCTTCCGCCTGCACCGGCTCGGAGATATCCCCCTTGTTCTTCAGGGCAAAGGCCGTCTCCTTGAAGGCCTCAGAGAACGCCGCGTTGCGAGTGAAAGGGCGGATTTCTCCACCCAGCGGCGCTGTGCGGGCATTGCGGCTCATCGCGCGGGCAACGTCCTCAAAGGCTTCGCCGGCGGCCAGACGCTGACGTGCCTGAGCGATTTCCTGCAGATTGGCACACTCAATGTGGCGAACGTGCACCTTCTCGCCGTAGAGCTGTCCGAAGGCCACATTCAATTGCTCGTCGCGAATTGCGCCCCGTGCCTTCGGCTCAGCCAGCTTCCGCAGGGTGGCATTGGTCTGCATCAGCAGATCCCACTCAACCCGGCTCATGTTCCGCCGTTGCAGAAACTGATCCAGCAGCAGTGCGTATTCCCCCTCGTCTTCGCTTTGCTCGGCGAACATCTTCCGGAGCGTGCGGGTGGCTTCAGCCCGAACGTCGTCTTCGGAAACCGTGATGCCAGCAAGCCGGGCCTCCTCGCGGGCCATCTCCAGTTGCACCAGATTCAACAGCAATCCGAGGCCGCGGGCTTCCAGCAACGGGCGATACAACTGCTCCCGGCTGATCGTTACCCCACCGATCCGTGCCACGATCGCCTCATCGACCGGCGTGGCCGGTGGCGGCGCCGGCGACACCCCCACCGCCCGGGGGGCAATCCGCTCGGGGCCGCTTCGTGCGACAGAGTCGGATTCGCAGCCCGCCACCGTCAGCAACACCGCGCCCAGCCCCGCCAGCCTGTTCCGTAAACCGCGTACCGGCTGAATCCTCATCGGCGCGGCAGTATCAAACCGGCGGCCGGCACCGTCAAGTTGCCGTCTATCCCGGGCAGCGATACAACCCCTGCGATGCTTCGCGTGCTGTGGGTTGTTGTTTTGTCTCTGCTTCCGGGGATACCGTCTCTTGCCGCTGATCCTCCGGCGCAGCGCCGCATCCGCCACGTCATCATCATCAGCATCGACGGGCTCCGACCGGACGTCCTGCTGCGCGCCGACACACCGAATCTTCGCGCCCTGCTCCGCCGCGGCAGCTTTTCAATGTGGGCACGCACAACCCCCCAGTCCATCACGCTGCCCTCCCATGTCAGCATGCTGACGGGAGTCAGCCCCAGCGTCCACGGGATCGAGTGGAACGCCGATCTGCCTCTGGCTCAACCTGTCTTCCCGGCACGACCAACCCTGTTTGAGCTTGCCAAGGGGGCCGGCCTCCGCACGGCCATGGCAGTCGGTAAAAGCAAAATGGCCATGCTGGCCCCGCCGGCCGTGCTGGATCACGCTTGGATCACGCCTCTTGCAGCCTGCAGCGACCGGGAGGTTCTCGAACAGGCCCTGCGGATTCTTCGAGAGCACCGGCCGGATGTCCTGTTTATCCACCTGCCGCAGGTCGACAACGTCGGTCATGCCCACGGGTGGGGCACTCCGGAGCAACTCGCGGCCGTCGCCAACGCCGATGACTGTGTGGGGCAGATCGTCGCGGCCGTCGATGAGCTGGGCCGGGCGGATTCCACACTGCTGATCGTGTCCAGCGACCACGGCGGGGCCGGTCGCACTCATGGGCCGGACGATCCCCGGAGCCGGGCCATTCCCTGGATTGCCGTCGGGCCGGGCGTTCGACCGGATTTTGACCTCACCCGTCTGGGAAAGGACTTCGAAATCCAGACCTACGACACCTTCGCCACCGCCTGTTTTGCCTTGGGCATCCAGCCGCGCAGCCGCATCGACGGCAAGCCCATCCGGGAGATGTTCGACGGCTTGGAGCTCTCCCAGCCCGTTTCTGAAAGCCAATCCCCGCCGGGTTCGAGTCCCTGACGCCCCGGCAGAGTGCAGCACTGGCAATCGGCTCGCCACCTTCGACAATGTGACCATGCGCATCATCGGCCACGGGATCGACCTGGTGGAAATCGCCCGGGTGAGAAAGCTGGTCTGCGAACATGGGCAACGGTTTCTTGACCGCTGCTTCACACCCGCCGAGCAGGCCTATTGCGCCGCCAATCCGAAACGGTATTTTCAACACCTGTGCGGAAGGTTTGCGGCAAAAGAAGCCATCCTCAAGGTCCTCGGAACCGGTTGGCGAAACGGCATCGCCTGGACCGACATGGAAATCACCAACAACCGGGCCGGCCAGCCGCAGGTAGCGCTGCACGGCGAATGCGCCCGACTGGCCGCCGAAATGGGGATCAACGCCTGGCTGATCAGCATCAGTCACATCGAGACACACGCCACCGCCAGTGCCATCGGCCTGGCCACCAACTGATCCGCGGTCTCCCTGTTGCGGGTGATGACTTTCGTTCGGTCGCACCGGCACCGGCCGTTAGATTCTTCTCATGCTCATCTGCGAAGATCCAGCCAGCGACCTTGCCACGCCCACTGGCCCGATGCGGACATACCTGATCCGGCCCTCAGCCACGGGGAAGTTCCCCGGCATCGTGCTCTTCAGCGAGATATTTCAGGTTACCCAGCCGGTGCGACGCATCGCCGCCACACTGGCCGGGCATGGGTATGTGGTTGCGATCCCCGAAATCTTCCATGAGCTGGTCGAAGGCCCGGGGGTGGTGATCAGCTATGACACGGCGGAACGAGGGAACCGCTGCAAGGTGGAAAAGGAGCTGGCCGCCTACGATGCCGACGCTCGCGCGGTCGTGGATCATCTCCGCCGCCACCCCAACTGCACCGGGCGGCTCGGATCGTTCGGCATCTGCATCGGTGGCCATCTGGCGCTGCGCTGCGCGATGAACCGGGAAGTTTCCGCGGCCGCGTGCTTCTATGCCACCGACATTCATAAGCGATCCCTTGGCAAGGGTATGAACGACAACACGCTTGACCGGCTGGGCGAGGTCGCCGGAGAGTTGCTGATGATCTGGGGACGGCAGGACCCTCACATTCCCGCCGAAGGTCGGCGGCTCATCTACGACGCGCTGACCGCCGCCGACGTCAACTTCACCTGGCATGAGTTCAATGCCCAACACGCCTTCCTGCGGGATGAGGGTCACCGATTTGATCCGCAACTGGCCCGACTATCGCTCGGACTGGTTCTTGATCTGTTCTCGCGACGGCTCGGCGAGGGCGCTCTCCCCCCCACCGCCGTAGATCAGGCCGGTTGCTGACCGGTATTTCCGCGGCCGGCGCGGGTGTCATGTGTCTCTGGCCAGCTCGTCGTAAACGGCCTGTTCCTCGGCGGTCAGGGCAGCCCCCGACAGCCCCGGTGAAGGGGGCTCGGGAAGCTCCGCCAGCGCTTCCATGCGAGCCAGGGTCTCTTCGGCCTCGGCGACGTCCGCCGCCAGTGCCTCGAGAGTGCTGGCGCTCATTTCCTCCCCC
>JAVQWE010000015.1:0-17070 GCA_033579175.1 Phycisphaerales bacterium
TGGCGAGAATCTTCTGAATCAGCGTTCGGCGCATCTGCTGGTCGCGGCGGCGCAGTTGCTGATCTTCGTCGATATCGAAGTATCGGCGCCCGTCGATCCATGTCTGCTGGCACACGGCGTAGGTGCTCATCGGCGCGGCGGACCAGATGGCCAGATCGGCATCCTTGCCAATCTCGATCGAACCGACACGATCGTCAATCCGCAACTGTCGTGCCGGGTTGATCGTGACGAACTTCAGGGCCTCTTCCCGGGGAACCCCCCCGTATTTGATGGCCTTGGCGGCCTCAGTGTGCAGCCGGCGTGCAAGCTCGGCATCGTCGGAATTGAAGCTGACGATGATTCCCCGGCCATGCATTAAAGCCCCGTTGTAGGGGATGGCGTCATACACCTCGGCCTTGTACGCCCACCAGTCGCTGAAACTGCTTGCCGTGGCGCCGTGGCGCGCGATGGCATCGGCCACTTTGTATCCCTCCAGAATGTGCTGAAGGGAACCGACCTGCACCTTGAATTCCTCACAAAGCCGCAGCAGGGCCAGAATCTCATCCTGCCGGTAACTGTGGCAATGAATCCATCGCTTTCCTTCCAGGATTTCCGCGATCGCTTCCAGCTCCAGATCCTTTCGAACCGGCAGCTGTTGAGCCGGATCGGCCGACGCGCGACGCTGCGACGCGCGATAATCGCGGGCCGCGGCGAAGGCATTGCGGATCAACTGCTCCACACCCATTCGCGTCTGCGGATATTCCGCTTCGCCTTCGCGGAGGTTTGTGCGATTGGCACCTCGAGGATTCTCGCCCAGAGCGAACTTGATTCCTTCCGGTGCCCCGGCCAGCTTCATCTCTTCCGGACCGGCGCCCCAGCGAAGCTTGATCACCTGATTCTGCCCCCCGATGGCATTCGCCGAGCCATGCAGAATGTTCACCGCCGTCACCCCCGCCGCCAGCTGGCGGTAAATGTTGATGTCGTCCGGATCGATGAAATCGCTGATGCGAACCTCGGCGGTGATGTTCTGGCCGGCTTCGTTCACACCACCGTCGGTGGCCATGTGACTGTGACAATCGATGATCCCCGGCGTCAGATGCCTGCCGGAGCAATCCACCACCTCGGCTCCCGGAGGCGCATTCAGACTCCGGCCGACCGCTTTGATCCGACCGTTCTCGATCAGAACGTCGCCCTGTTCAATCACACCCGCCGGACCGCAGGTCCACACGATCGCATTGCGGAAGACCACCGCTGAAGGTTGTTCGGGCAGGGAACGCCGGCCGAAGTCACCGAGGGGATAATGGACTGCGAAGCTGGCCGGCTGCGTGGAAGGGCCCGTTGAAGGCGGACCGGCAGCGTCGCCCGTATCATCACTGCCCCGGCGGCCGCGGCGGGAAGCGGTGGCAGGGGTGGTCGTGGGCGGGGCCGTGCGCGCCAGCGAGACGGGTTTCGACCCACCATCGGGGGTGATAACTACTCCGCGGGCGGCGTTTTCCTCGAAAACCCCGCTGAACAGCGCCTTCCCGTCGATGCCCAGGCTGTCATGCTTGAACGTGAACGACAGACGCACGTCCTGAACCGCAACATTGGTGCCCTCGATGGCGGCCGGCCGGGTTGTCGCCGGATGAGTTGCCGGCTGCGTTGCCGGGGCATCGGAGTCGCGAGGCGGGGCCAAACGTACCGTCGGCCGGGTCGGGTCACCTTCGACGCTCAGCTCCCAGGCTGCCGCCTCAAAGCCGGAAAGCGCCCATTTTCCGCGGATGTCAACCACGTTCCGGGGTGCGATTTCGAATCGCTTACCGTCCACCCAGGTGTCGATCACCCGCGACTTCTCATCGAACAGGTCACCGTCGGTGACGACAAAACTCGCGGATTTGCCGACCTCGATGGTTCCCAGGACCTGATCGACCCCCAGCAGCCTCGCGGGAGTGAGGGTCATCGCCTGCAAGGCGGCGTCCTTCGGAAGCCCCCGAGCCACGGCGCGACGCACGTTCTTCAGAAAGTCGGCCTTATCGCGCAAACCGTGGCTTGTGAGGGCAATCGTGACGCCGGCCGCGTGAAGCCGCGCGGGATTTTCCGGTGCCAGATCCCACTCCATCAGCTCGGCCAGCGAAACGTTCATCGCGGCTTCGGGAGAGGCAACATTCGGCGGGCGCGGAAAACTGACCGGCAGCAGAATGGGCAACTGCATCGACGCAACCTCTGCCAGTCGCAGTTGCTCCTGTCCGCTTCCGCGGATGATCACCGCAACGTTGAATTCCCGGGCGATGGCGCCCGCGCGCAGGGCATACAGCTCGTCAGGCGCGTCGATGATCAGGGGCACACCGGCCGACAACTGCTCGGCCAAGGCCTCCAGAGCGGCGTTGCGGTGGGGGGGTGCCAGCCGGGGGTTGCGCCCGGCGGCGGCAAAGGCGCTGGCATACCACTGCGCGTCGTAAATCGTTTGCCGAACGAGAGTAAAGGCTCCCATGGGAGAGGTGGGATAGCGCGATTCGTCCGTGGTTTCGGGGTTGAACCTCCCGCGCGAGGGGGTCAGGGCAGCGTGCTGGGCCACCAGAGGCTTGATCAGTGCTTGGGCCGGCTCGTCGTCACTGGTTTCCACCAGAGCACTGGTTCCCTTAAGAATGCCCCGGGTGGGCACCGCCAGTCGGGCCACGATCCCTTGACTGCGAAGCTTCCTGTGCAGTTCCGGATCGGGGGAGTACGCCCGATCGACTCGAAAATCGGCCAGGACCTGCCGGTTCCAGTGGGCGGGTCCAGCGGGGGGCGTCGGTGGGGTGTCGCTGCGGGTCCCGGCGGCGGTTCCACCGGTTGCACGTGCGCCGGGCGGGGGCGAGGGTTCACTGAACGGATCGATCAGACCGGGATAGACCATCTTGCCTTCCAGGTCGTACAGGCGGGCATCGGCAGGGGGGGTGATGCCGGCACCGACGGCTTCGATGCGACCATCCCGAAAGACGATCGTGCCGCGTTCGAGAGTCGTGTCCGGAGAAACGACGATTCGCGCGTTGATGATCGCATGAAGCTGAGGCGTCGCGTGCCGCAGATCCCGCGGAGGGGCGGTCGAGCGGCTGTCCGCCATCGCCAAGGTGCAACAGATCATCAGAGCAACGACGCATCGTGGCATAAGTTCCCTCAAGACGCTGGAAAACGAGGAATGATACCGCAGACGTCCGCCCCTAGCTAAAGCTGTCGCACGCCACGCCGGCTCCAACCCCTCGGCCGGCGGCGGCGGGGAGAGTCCCGCAGGCCGAGCCTGCCGGCGCGGCACCTTCTGGCCGGCAGTTGGGTCGGGTGTGTGCGTTTATCGTGATCCAAGGGTATATTCGCGCCGCCTCGTCGCGCTGCGCCAACGTGCCGCCAGCGACAGAAGGAAGCTCACGAATGATGCCGCCAATGAATCCGCGAGTTCTGATCTCTTTTTCGCTTTTACTGCTTGTGGGAGGGTGTTCGGTCGGACCCGATTACCGACCTCCCCAGCCAACGACGCCCGCCAGCTTCGTTGAAGCGCCGGCCTCGACGCAACCAGCTGTTTCGGACGCAACCTTGGCGAGCTGGTGGGAAGTCTTTGGCGATCCTGGGCTCTCGGCGTTGGTCGATCGCGCGATCCGGTCGAATCTTGATCTGCGCACGGCCGCAGCGCGGGTGATTGAGGCACGGTCGGTTTATCTGGGGAGCAGGTCGGGCCTTTTCCCGTCCTTCGACGCCGTGGGGGGCTATCGCCACGACCGCTCCAGCGACAACGCCGATGGCAATTCCGGCAATGCCATGATCAGCCGCGACCCGGATCGGCACGACTGGTCCGTGGGATTTGATGCCTCTTGGGAAATCGACCTGTTCGGTGGGGTGCGCCGGTCGATTGAAGCGGCCGACGCCGACTTTTCCGCCGCGGTGGAGGACCATCGCGATGTGCTGGTTACGCTTCTGGCGGATGTGGCCCGCAACTATATCCTGCTGCGGGGCGCGCAGAGGCAGCTTGAGATCGTCCAGAAGAACCTGGAAACGCAGCTGCAGACCCTGGAACTGACGCGCAGCCGGTTCCGTGCGGGGTTGACCAGCGATCTGGATGTCGCCCGGGCCGAGGCACAGGCCATGACGACGCGGGCGCAGATCCCACCGCTGGAGGATCAGATCCGCCAGTCGATCCGTCGACTGGGTGTGTTATGCGGCGAAAGCCCCGAGGCGCTGGCGGACGAACTGAGTCCCGTGGCGGAAATCCCCCGCTCAACACTCGACATTTCGGCCGGGGTGCCCAGCGAAATGTTGCGTCGGAGACCGGATATTCGACGGGCCGAGCGCCGCTTGGCGGCGGAGACGGCGCGGATCGGCGTTGCGGTGAGCGATCTGTTCCCCAAATTCAGCATTACCGGTGATTTCGGGCTGGTGTCGCGCGACTTGAAGAATCTGTTAGAACGCGACAGCATCGGCTGGAGTATCGGTCCGACGCTCCGCTGGCAGATTCTCAATTTCGGCCGGGTGCAATCGGGTATTCGTGCCCAGGAAGCGCGCGCGGAACAGGCACTTCGCCAGTATGAACAGACGGTGCTGCTTTCCCTGGAAGAAACCGAGAACGCTCTGGGGTCCTACCGCCGGGAACAGGCCCGGCGGGAGTCGCTGGCGTCGGCCGTGGAGTCAAGCCGGCGTGCCGTCGAGCTGGCGGATCAGCTGTATCGGCAGGGTTTGACAGCGTTCCAGGACGTGCTGGACGCGCAGCGCCGGCTCTTGGAGGTGGAAAGCCAGTTTGTGACCAGCGATCAGACGGTCTCGACCAACCTCGTTGCGGTATATAAGGCTCTGGGCGGGGGCTGGGAGACGAAGCTGTCGCAGGTCGATCGCGGGCCCCTGATCCTGATCCCCTGAACGGCGAGGGGGCGTCCGCCCGCGTTTGATTCAAGCATGGCGTTACCCGGTGGCGAGTCACAGGCGGATGAATCGGTCGTGCACCGGCGAGCCGCGCAAATGCTCGGACAACATGGCGATATAGCTGGTGGTGATCAGCTCGCCGGAGGCTAGGCCGAGTCGGTCGAGCAGCTCGAGCACCGCCTGCCGCGAGGGGCCTTCCACTTCGACAAACCGGCCGAGAATGGGCAGTTCGTCCAGCTCAACCACGCAGCCACCGGGCAGAGACCAGCTTTCGCGCCGCTTCTGGAAGGACAGTTGCACGGCAAACCCCAGTTGAGCCAGCAGTTCGATCGCCGCCGTCGGGTCGTGCACCTGAACTTCAATTTCCTGCCGCTGCTTCAGGCCGGTGCCCATCTGCGGTCCTTTGAAGGTGATCACCGGCGGTGCGGGGGAGTTCTGGGTTACGCGATCTTCCTCGATGGGCTGAACCACTCGAAGCCGCAGTCCGCTGTCGCGTGACAGCAAGGTGTGCTGGGGAGTATCAAAGTAGGTGTTGGTCTCCAGCCGCACACCCTTGCGCGCTGCCCCCAAGGCCTGGAGGCGCGACCGGATTTCGTTGAAATCGCTGACCCTGACCTTGGCCTCCAGCTCGATGGGCATGGTGTTATCGTCCCTCTCAGCCGGGGAGAAAATCAAGAACCCGGGTCTCCAATGACCCGGGTTCTTGTTCAAGCCCGGCAACGCACGATGCCGTCGAACCGTCACTTCCTCTGCCTGATCGCGGATTCAGGCGTTCTTCACGACTTCCAGGATCCCCTGCGTCTTGACCACCATCTGGTTTTCATCGAACAGATGGAACGACTGCACCAGCAGCTCATGACTGCGCCGCTCGATGTCCAGCACGTGCAGGCTGCCGGCGGCGTCGTTTCGCGCCGGTACTTCGGCCATCATGAGTTCACGCTTGGTGGCATACTCCACGATTTCATGCCGCGTGGCGTCGTAGAGGGTCTGGCTCAGTTGCTCTTCCTGCGTACTGATCATGTAACGGATGTTGCCGCTGGTCATTTCATGGTAGCGTTCACCCCGACAGGGGATGGACTGCACCAGGGCGCGATCCGTCAGAACCGACGTATCCGGATTCGTAACGATGACCTCGCTCAGCGCGTTGCTACCGGCCGTGAAGGCAATCACATGCCCGCCTTCCACCAGCCAGACATCGGCTTCGTACGCGCGGCGAGAGATTTTTTCGCTGGCCAGAATGTTGAACAATTCCGGGTGCAGCGAGCGTTGATACAGCAGCAGGCTGAGCCCGCCGCTGCGGCGTTGTTTGGTACGGTTGCTCATGGCGTCCATGCTCTTTCCGGAAGGCCCGTGGCCTTCACATTCGACAGACGGCATACAGTCCTACCCGTTGCGCGGGTTAAGCTGGGGAATTTCCCGGGCCCGTACCGGGAAATCCGCATCTTCTACAACGTTCAAGCTGTCTCCGAACAGCGTTGTACGTCGCCCGCTCTGGACTTGTTCGTGCGTCGGGCCGCCGCTCCACACGGAGCAGCCAGTTAAGACAGCAGGATTATAGAGTTTGGTTTCGCGGGAGCTAAGAAAATAATTCCCCATCGCCAGGGACAATTTGCCGCAGCAGGACAACAAAAATGTCGTAAGTTGCGTGTACACCTACACTTATGCCAAATCCGCGCGTCAAAAACAAGATAGCGAAATATATTCCTGCCAACGTGCGAAACACCATAGATCGCCATTGGAACGCCTCATACCCCCAGTAATGGTATAGCGCGAAGGCAATCGAGGAAAGTGCCACCGACCCGATCAAGGCCGGTCTGGCGCTCCATCGGAGCACGTCGGCCAGCAGAAAATTCAGAAAAGTCAGCCCAATTAAACGGAATACCAGCTCCTCATACACTCCCGCCCCCAGCCCCAGCAACATCAGGTTGATCGAAGGTCCATCCAACCCCATCAACGGGAAGGACGTGGGCAGAGCCATCCCCAACGCGATGAGGGGGGCCGTCAGAATGGCACTCTCCAATACCATTCCCATATAGAGGATTGGACGAATCGTCCAAGGGTCGTTCCGGGCGATGTGCCAAGCCAGCAGGATGCCAATCACTGCCAACGCCGGCAGCATGGTGCCGGTCGCACCAAACCACAGGAAGAATCGTCGCATCAATGCCGACGCCGCGATCTGCGCCTGAACCTCCGACCCGGAGGCATGGGCGTACCATCGAATCCCCACCTCATATACCACGATCAACGGAAGCACGAAGATCAGACTGTGCCACGGCCATTCCGACAGCTGGAAGTACCCTGGAGGTCTCGGCGCCAACTCGGTCATTTCACCCCCCCCGGGGTGGCTGGCGCGGCGGGCTCCTCGGTCTCCTGCACAACGCGGGTTACCCTGACGGCCCGAGCGCGTCGGAATCTGCCGAGCTGTCCGAGGAATTTCTTCTTGCCTTCGATTTCAATGAGCACGTCCTGGTTCTGATCGTGCTCCGTCGTGATGATGTCACCCGGGCGCAAAGCCAGCAGGTCATTCATGGTGATGGTGGTTCGAGACAGAAACACCCGCAGTTCCAGCGGCGCCACCGATACGTTTCTTCGCAACCGTCGTGCCAGGCCGGTCTGATCGCCCTTGCGCTGGTAGCTGAACCAGCTCTGCTGAGCGAGGATGCCCATGATCGGTTCCAGCAGGTTGTAGGGCATGCACAGGCTCATCGTCCCGGCGCGATTCCCGAGCTTCAGTTCGAAGCCGACAACCACAACCGTTTCGTTGGGTGGGACGATCTGAACCAGTTGCGGATTAGATTCAAAATCCTGCACGCTGAAGGTCACCGGCGTGAGGTTGCTCCAAGCCTCACTGAGCTGGTGGGTGGCACGATCCGTGATCCGCTGAACAAGCCGTTGTTCGATCTGAGTCAGCGGCCGCTGGGGGATGAACAGGTCGGCATTACTGCCGCCCAGGAGCCGGTCAATAATGGGGTAGATGATCAGGGGGCTGATCTCCAGACACAACTGGCCGTCGAGCTGGTCTGCTTTCAGCAGGTTGAAGCAGGTGGGGTTAGGCAGCGAATGGATGAACTCGCTGTAGGTCAGTTGCTCGATATGGGCTACCGAGACTTCAATGATCGTACGGAGATAGCCGCTGAGCGCGGCTCCGAAGTTGCGGGCGAAGGTTTCGTGCAGGCCCTCCAGTGCCCGCATCTGCTCTTTGCTGACGCGCTCGGGTCGTTTAAAGTCGTAGGTGGCGACATCCACCGGCTTTTTGATGGGAGTGCCTGCGGCCGGGACTTCGCCGGCAGCGACCGGGGAGCCGACGGCGCCGCTGTCCACCGCGGCGAGCAGGGCATCAACCTCCGATTGGTTCAGAACGTCGCTCAAGGTGCGACCTCCGTGTCGCGGGCGCGAAAACCGCCTGCTCCGGATCATTTATCGGGCCGGGAGGGGGCGGTTCTGCAACCATGGGGTGCGAAACCGGCCCACAATGATTAAGCGGACCGATTCCCGCTTCGATAACGATAGCAGATTCTCGTCGTAAGTCTCGTATGCAGCAAGATTTGAGAAAATCTTTCCGTCGGTCGCAGCTTCATCAGGCTCGGGCCCGGCAAGTCCTTCCCGGAGGGGCCCATACGTACGCCAAGGGGGATGATCAGTTCCCGCAGGACATGGCGCCGGTCATCGTCCGAGGCGCCGGCTGCCACGTCTGGGACCTCGATGGTAACGAGTTCATTGAATACGGCTGCGGCGTGCGCAGTGTGACGCTGGGCCACGGTCGACGGGAAGTGTGTGAGGCGGCGTTCCGGGCGAGCCTGAACGGCATGAACTTCACGCGCCCGGCCGCCCTTGAGCTGGCCGCCGTCGAGCAGATGCTCGACCTGATTCGCCCGGCTGAAATGGTCAAATTCGCCAAGAACGGCTCCGACGCCGTTACCGCCGCCGTCAAGCTGGCCCGAGCGTATACCGGCCGGGAGATGGTCGCCATCTGCGGCGACCACCCGTTTTTCAGCGTGCACGACTGGTTCATCGGTACCACTCCCATGAACAGCGGGATTCCCCAGGCCGAGCGTGATCGGGTGGTGAAGTTCCGCTACAACGACCTGCCGTCGGTGCAGCGGTTGTTCGACGAGTTTCCGGGGCAGATTTCCTGTGTGGTCCTGGAGCCGGAGAGTGTCGTTGCTCCCCAAGGGTCGTTTCTGCATGATCTCCGCGAGCTGGCGCACAGGAACGGCGCTTTGTTCATTCTCGATGAGACCGTCACCGGGTTTCGCTGGCACAACGGCGGGGGGCAGACGCTCTTTGGCATCGTGCCCGATCTGTCCACCTTCGGGAAGGCGATGGCCAACGGATTTCCGGTTTCGGCACTGTGCGGTCGGCGGGAGTTCATGCGCCTGATGGGGCTGGATCACACGGACCGTGAGCGTTGCTTTGCGATGTCGTTGACGCACGGCGCCGACACCGCCTCGCTGGCGGCGTTCATCGCCACGGCCGAGATCTACCGTCAACAGCCGATCGTTGAGACCATGTATCGTCAGGGAAGCCGTCTGCGCGAAGGGGTGGAACGTCAGATCGATCAAGCGGGAGTGCGCGGACATTTCACCGTCGACGGTCGACCGTGTCTGCTGCTGTATGCCACGCTCGACCAGAACCGCCAGCGCAGTCAGGCCTTCCGCACGCTCTTCCTGCAGGAAATGATCCGCCGGGGAATTCTGGCCCCCAACTTCGTCGTAACGGCGGTTCACAGCGACGCCGACATCGACTACACCATCGCCGCCGTCGGGGAAGCGCTACAGGTGTACCGAAGGGCCTTGGAGCAGGGAATTGAGAAGTACCTTCGGGGTCGACCGGTTGCGCCGGTGTTCCGCAAGTACAATACCCCGGCCGACCCGGCAGGACATCGCCTGGAAGTCGCCTGATCGTGATCGGAATCCCCGGAACGACCTCAGCCGCGGACGTGACCTTGGCCACTGACGATCCACTTGTAGGTGGTGAGGTCGGCCGCCCCCATCGGCCCGCGGGCGTGAAGCTTGTCGGTGCTGATTCCCAGTTCCGCCCCCAGCCCGTACTCTCCACCGTCGGCAAAGCGGGTGCTGGCGTTGATCATGACACTGGAAGAATCCACTTCGTTGGCGAAGCGCTCGCAGGCGGCGCGGTCGGTGGAAAGGATTCCATCGGTATGGTGGCTTCCAAACGTGTTGATGTGCTGGATGGCTTCCTCCAGCGACCGCACGACTTTCACCCCGACAATCAGGGCGAGATATTCGGTGGTCCAATCTTCCGAAGTGGCAGGAACCGCCGCGGGGTAGAGCGTTCGAGCCAGCTCATCAGCGCGGATCTGCACACCGCGCGCAGCAAGCGCATCGCAAACCTTTGCAAGCAAACGACTTGCAGCGCGCTCGTGGAACAGAATGTGCTCCACCGCGTTGCACACAGCCCCGCCGGGGTAGCTGGTCTTGGCATTGACGCACACGTCGATCACCTGTTGTTCGATCCCGTCAATGTGCTGATCCACGTACAGATGGCAATTGCCGTCAAAGTGCTTCAGAACCGGGATGGTTGATTCAGCCACCACCGCTTCGATGAGACTTTTCCCGCCGCGGGGAATGACAAGGTCGATCAGGTCGCGTTGCTTCAGCAGGATCGGCACCAAGGCGCGATCGGTGGTTTGAACGAGCTGGACGGAAGCGGCGGGCAGACCGGCGGCGGCGATCGAGCGGGAGATTATCGTGGCGATTGCGGTGTTGGAGTGCATCGCTTCCTTCCCACCGCGGAGGATCACGGCGTTGCCACTTTTGATGCAAAGTGCGGCGGCATCGGCAGTTACGTTCGGCCTGCTCTCGTAAAAGAACAACACCACCCCGATGGGGCAGCGGCGTTTTTCCACCCGCAATCCGTTCGGTCGGTTGTACGCCTGGATCGTCTGACCGACGGGGTCGATTTGACTGGCAATCTGGGCAACCCCCTCGGCCATGGATTCGATTCGACGCGGCGTGAGCCGCAGCCGCTCCACCAAGGGAGCTGCCAGATTGGCAGCTTCGGCGGTGGCGACGTCCCGCTGGTTGGCCTCCAGAAGCGCTTCAGCCTCGGCCCGCAAGCTGGTGGCGATCTGTCGCAGGGCCTCAGATTTGACCGAGTCCTGCATGACGGCCAGTCGTCGGGCGGCCCGTCGTGCTTCAAGTCCTAACTGACGCGCGTAGTCCTTCAGATCTTCCATCGATCAGCCACCGTTGCGCCGAGACAGAGACCATTCTACGGCAATACGATCCATCTCCGCCGGATCGACGCGCACGCCCTCCGGCAGGATGAACGTGGGCTTCTTGGTTCGCGCGCGTCCAATGGGCAGGTCCTGAGTGAGCTCTGAGGGCAGGAAATCCAGCTGCGCCCGATAGGGGAAGCCACCTTCCCGCTGGAGCAGAGCGATCTGCTCCGGCGGGCCGATGACGCGGACGTTGGCAATGAATGGGGGGTTCAGCGTCAGTCGATATTCGTCGGCAAAAGAAGGGGGCACGGAAGCGAACACGGGCACGGAGGAAAGCATCACCGTCACATCGTCACTTCGCACATCGAGCGTCGCCACCACGGAACCGGGCGTGGGGGTGCCGAGTGCACAACGAACAGGTACCGTGATCGGGTCTTTCTTCCCCGGCTCGCGCAGCTGCGGCAGCCCGGCCAGATCGGCCTCGGCAAACAGCCCGCCGGCAGCCTCGGCGGCGGCAAATCGGCGGGCGGGTGCCCGGACGGTCACCGTGGGGGGATCAAAAACCGCGCTTTGCAGGTTGCGGATGGACTCCGGGGGGCGCACCGGCACCTGCCGCTCGACCAGCTCGTCTACATACAACGCCACTTGCGGCGGTTCGGTCCGCTGCACCCGCACATTGGCCCGGCGAAAAAGGTCGGTGCCTTCCCGAAGCAGCACCGGACCGGGCGGATTCTGCGCCCCGAGGATCTGAGTTGCCTGAAGAACCACGTTCAGGTCCGTCCCAGCCCGTTTGAGGCGATCGACCTCGGCCTGCGGACCGACGATCTCAACCTTGATCCGCCCGTCCGGGGGGTCTTCGATCGTTACATGGCGGTTGGGATCGGCCGACTGAATCCGCAGTCTCAGGTCCATCGTATAGGACGTGCTGATGCTGCGGGCTGCATAAAACCACACGAGTATGGTGAGCGGCGCCAGCCACGCCAGGGTTCGCAGCGCCATCCAGAGGTTCGCCAGGGATACTTGCGCCCGCAGTCGTTGCAGGAGCGAGGGTCCGGCCTCGGAAAGCCGATCGCTGATTCTGAACGGCAGTTCCTTCATTGCTTGCGGTTCCGCCTGCTTTTCAGGCGGCTTTCTTCTTCTGCACCGGGTCTGCCTTGCCCAGCAGTTCGGCCAACAGGTCGCGCAGAGCGTCGGGGGTAAGCTTGCGGAAGAGCTGTCCCCGCTCGGCAATGGAAATATCACCGCTTTCCTCGCTCACCACCAGCACGACCGCATCGGATTCCTGACTCAACCCGACGGCGGCGCGATGCCGGCTGCCGAGTTCCCGTTCCAGCGTGCCCTCCTCGGCAAGGGGGAACTGCACGCCCGCCCAGGCGATCTTGCCCTGACTGATAATCACCCCCAGATCATGCAGGGGGGAATTGGGCCAGAAGATCGTGTTCAGCAGGGGGGCCGACAGTTCGGCGTTGATCCGGGTGCCGGTTTCGGCCAGCCCCCCCAACCCGACTTCACGCTCGATGGCGATCAGGGCTCCCACTCTCCGCTTGGACAGGAAGGTGGCGGCCTCCACCAGTTGTTCGATCTCTTCGCTGACCATCCGCGACCATCCTCGGAAGAGGCTGGTTTCCCCCAATCGCATGATGGCCCGCCGCAATTCCGGCTGGAACACCACGATGATGGCAAACGCCACCAGCGCGACAAGCTGCTGGTAGAGAACCTTGATCGCGCCGAAGTGCTGGGCGGGCAGGAAATTCACCACCAGCCACGAAATCACCAGCAACACGGCGATTCCGCGCAGCAGCCGCGCCCCGCGCGTGCCTCGCAGGAAGCGGTAGACGGCGTAGATCACACCCCCGATCAGCAGCCACTGCACCAGCAGCAGCCACCACGGCGTCCCGCGGAGCAGCACACCCAGGTATTCCAGATCGGCCGAGAGTCCTCTATCCATGGGTTGGGGTCTCAGAACGCCCGATCATACGGTTCGAATTGCCCGCGCAGCAGTGCGAGGGTGACTTTGATAACCTGCATCATCGGCTCCACATCATGGACACGCACGATCGAGGCGCCGTTGGTCACAGACCAGGCAACGGTCGCGGCCGTGCCATACTCGCGTCGGACCGGGTCAGCAACCCCTGTGATTCGCCCGATAAAGCCCTTGCGGCTGGTCCCGATCAGTATCGGCCGGCCCAACGCCCGGAATTCGCCTAAATGCTTGAGCAATGCAAGGTTGTGCTCGAGGGTCTTGCCAAAGCCGATCCCCGGATCGATGACGATGCGGTGGGGGGGGATTCCCGACTTTTCCGCTTCGATCACCCGGGTTCGCAGAAATTCTTTCACTTCTGCCACGACATCCCCATAGACCGGGTTGACCTGCATGGTCAGGGGAGTTCCCTGCATGTGCATGAGGCACACGGCCGCCTGGTATTCGGCGATCAACGGAAACATGCGCGGGTCATGCCTCCCGGCGGAGATGTCGTTGACAAATCTCACCCCATGTCTGAGGGCAAATTCCGCCACCTTGGCGTCGGTGGTGTCCACCGAGAGCACGACGTTCGGCAGGCGGCTGCTCAGCAGGTCCAGGACCGGGGCGAGTCGACGGATCTGTTCCTCGGCCGGCACGGGTGTGGCGCCCGGCCGGGTTGATTCGGCTCCCAGGTCAATCAACGCGGCCCCGTGGCGGGCCATTTCCTCGGCAGCGGCAACAGCGGAAGCCGGGTCCAGATGCCGGCCACCGTCCGAAAAGCTGTCGGGAGTGATGTTGAGAATTCCCATGACCACGACAGGGCGGTTCGGTGAGCGGAGCCAGGATTCAAGATCAGAAGATTTCACGGGTTCTCTACAGTTTTCGTGTCCGATTGCATGCCCAATATACGTCCAGATTTCGAACGGTCGAGCCGGAGTTTCCCATGCGTTTCCTGCATGATGCAATCCGCCGGGTGCTGTTCCCCCTTTTCCTCTTGGCGATTTTCGGAGCGTTGTGGACCGTTGCCGAAGCCCGCAGACCTCATGGGTTTGATCTGGGGCAGCAACGTAACCCCGAGCTGCCCGGTGTCGAGGCACCGCGGGAGCGGCAGCCGCCGTTATGGCTGGTGGTGCATGAGCCGCAAGGGCAGGTCGAATCCGATCCGACCTGACACTACCTTCCGGGGGTACGCTGACGACATACCGTCAGTCCCCACGGCGAGCCCGGTCCTGCCTCATTCACAACGAACCACGTGAGGTAACACCCCTGACAGCACCCTGTCAGTCCAACAGGTTCTTTTCGAACACGATGAGGTTGTCGGCATGGGTGGAATCCCAGCGGATTCCGCAGATGTCGTAGCCCATCGCAATGGCAAAGTGAAGGAACTCGCGCTGGTGGTTCAGGCACTCGCAACGGATGTATTCATATCCGCGGTCCTTGGCCCAGGCTTGCTGAGCCTCCTGCAACTGCCGACCGATGCCGTGTCTTCGCAGGTCGCTTTTTACGGCGCCCAGCCAGTGATAAAACATCGCCGGTTTCAGTTCGAAGCCAATCCAGAAGCCCACCGGTTGTTCATCGATGCGAGCCAGGAGGGTCAGCACATTGTGCCGGCCGAGAAACCGTCGCTTGAAATGGTCGATCTCCCGTTTGGGTCGGAAGATCGAATTATATAATTCCACCGCGTAAGCAAGCTGGCGGTCGTCGGCAATGACAATCTCGGCCTGCGCCACAAAACATCAACCTCCAGAGCGCCAGTGCATTGTAGCGGCGCGCCCGGGAGTTTTCACCAGATTCAGCACATCCATCCCCGATGCCGGGAAGCCGCCGCAGCCTTTCCCAATGGTCCCGATCGGCACCTGCCGACGTGCGGTTCCCTGAAGGTTCACCTGCGAGCGTGAACAATTCTGGAGCATCAGTTACACGACGCTTGTCTGATCCGCAATTCCGGACCGCCCCAGGTTCCCATCCAGGCTGATTCTGACGGGCACACCTTCTCCCACCGATGCAACAGGCGTGCGCCTGTCGTGATTGCCTGAGTAGGGGGGTGACGGACGGGAAACCCCCTCGGCGGTGGGGGCCTGAGTTGAAGCGGTCCTGTGGCCACCGGCCTGAGCGGCAACGCCCGAAGCCACGAAGGCCGGTTACCCCGGTTGCGGCAGTGGCCCCCCGCCGAGGCCCAGTTCGGGCTCCTGGCGAGGTGGGGGGGCGATGGCCTGCCCGGTAGTTCGCCGGGCTTCTTTCTCCAGCAGGTCGCTGACGGTGGGTTTGGTGAGGTTGTCGCCGCGCATGATGCGGTCAATATCCTGCGCGTCGAGGGTTTCGTATTTCAGCAGTGCCTTGGCGACAGCGTCCACGCGATCGCGGTTGTTCTCCAGCAGCGTGCGGGTCTGCTCATACAGGGTGTCGATCAGCTTCTTCACCTCTTCATCAATGGCTTTGGCGGTTTCTTCGCTGTAGTCGCGCCCGCCGCCGAAATCAAAGTAATTGTGCCGCGTGTCGTCCTCGCCGTAGAAGATGAAGCCGAGGCGCTCATTCATGCCCCAGTCTCGTACCATCTTTCGGGCGATGCTGGTGACCTGGCGGATGTCCATGGTTGCGCCGGTGTTGACATCACCGGTGAACATTTCCTCGGCGATCCTGCCCCCGAAGAGCGTCTTCATCGTGGCGATGCACCACCGCTTGGAATAATTCTGGCGGTCGCGCTCCGGGAGGCTCATGGTGGCGCCACCAAAATTGCCGCGGGGGATGATCGTCACCTTGTGGATCGGATCAGCATCCTTCTCCAGATACTGAACCACGGCATGACCGGCTTCGTGGTAGGCGGTTGCGATCTTTTCCTTTTCGTCAATCACGCGGCTTTTCTTGGCCCGGCCCCAGCGTACTTTGTCGCGGGCTTCCTCCAGGTCTTCCTGTTCGATGGCGTCTTTACCGGCCAAGGTGGCCGCCAGCGCCGCTTCGTTGATGATCGCCGCCAGATCGGCACCGCTGAACCCGGGCGTAGCCCGCGCCAGGCGGGCCAGATCGACATCGTTGCCCAGTTTCACTTTGCGGCTGTGGACCTTCAGAATCTCCATCCGTCCCTTGACATCCGGGAGGGGAACGTACACCTGCCGATCGAAGCGCCCGGGGCGCGTCAGGGCCGGATCGAGCACGTCCACGCGATTTGTGGCGGCGCAGACGATGACCTGATCGTTGGTTTCAAAGCCGTCCATCTCCACGAGGATGGCGTTGAGCGTCTGTTCCCGTTCGTCGTGCCCCCCGGAAGAAAAGCCGCTTCCCCGTCGCCGGCCGACGGCATCGATCTCATCCAGGAAGATGATGCACGGCGAATTATCCTTGGCCTGCTTGAACAGGTCGCGCACGCGGCTGGCACCCACACCGACGAACATTTCCACGAAGTCCGATCCGGAGATGGAAAAGAACGGCACATCTGCCTCGCCGGCGATCGCTTTGGCCAGCAGCGTTTTTCCGGTTCCCGGCTCACCCACCAGCAGAACCCCACGGGGAATTCGGCCGCCAAGACGCTGGAATTTCTTGGGATTCTTCAGGAATTCCACGATCTCCTGAACTTCTTCCTTGGCCTCGTCCACGCCCGCCACATCGTCGAAGGTAACGTTGGTGTGCTCCTTGCTGGTGATCTTGTGACGGCTCCGGCCGAAGTTGCCCAGCATGCCCCCGGCACCGGCGCTGTTGCGGAGCTGACGGAAGATGAAAAAGTAGATGATGGCGAAGATCAGCAGCCATGGAATCAGCGGCAGCAGCAGGTTGATCCAGAGGTTCTGGTTGTTCTGAACCTTGATATCGATCGGCCGTGTGCCGCGCAGCTCCAGCAGCCACTGCATGAACTGCCAGTCGGTGCTGGCACCAGTGGGGATGACCACTTTATACAGTGTCTGGTTGGGGACTTTGGCATCCTTGCGGGGGTTGTTAAGGTTGCCGGAGATCGTGTCGCCCTCGATCACGACATCGCGCACGTTGGACGGCTCGGCGGTCAGCTCCGCCTGAAACTCGCTCAGGGAAAGCTCGTCCGCGGCGTTTCGCTGCTGCTGCACCAGCACAAACAGCATGATCGCCAGACCGA
>JAVQWE010000016.1:0-17048 GCA_033579175.1 Phycisphaerales bacterium
AGAATCACTCCAGGTCTGCGTTCCGCCGTCGAAGTCCTTCGTCACCTTCATTACCTGTTCCGGAACGAAGCCGGCATCGATCACCGCATCGGCCGGGGTGATGGCATTGGAGGGGTAATTGCTGACCGACTGCCGGATGTTGTTCAGGAACTTGCGGTGGATGCCGACGGAGTTGGGATCAGTCGGCTCGAAGGTGTCGTTCCAGATCAGCTTGTTGGGATTGGAGGCATCTTCAGCGACAGTACCGCGGCGGTCGGGCTTGCCGTCGGAGTTGGTGTCGATCCCGATCACCGTGACCGCCTGAGCCGCAGACCAGTGCTGGTGCCGGCCGTTGGTGATGTTGAACGCTGTCGGCTGATTGAAGCCGTCATCGGCGGTTCCGGTATCCGATTCGTTCGGCCCGATCTTCTGGAATCGGATCTTCACGACCCGCAGGGGATCGGTTTGTGCCGCGGCGGGGACGGTGACGCCATCGAGGTTGATCAGCCCGCGGTCTCCGACGTCTCCGACGGAAAGGTTCGGAGAAATGGCCATGCGGTTGTTGACGACGGTCGGCCGCACGCCGGACCCGCCTGAGCTCTTGTCGCTGAAGCGCATCAGCGGCCCGACGCGGTGTTCCTTGGCCTGTTCGCTGATGGCTAAAGAAGCATCCACCCCGAACAGGTCCTTGTTCGGGTTCATTTCATCCCCCGGACGAATCGTCACGGGGTTGTTGTTCACGTCAACGTCATTCAGATTCGTGGAGCGCAACGAACGGCGGTCGCGCTCCCCGCCGCCCCAGGACGCGTCGATGTTGAAGTTATTCGTACCCTGATTTCGCGTGCCAGAGCCGATTTCGCGCGTCGTGCTGTTGAAATTGGCTCCATTGGGCAGCCGGCCGATACCATTGAGCCAGCGAACGTCGTTTTCCTCGAGTTTGGTAATCCCCGTGCCGGGATTGGCCGCCACGGCAAAAGGCACAATCGCCAGGGTTTCGTTGCGGATATAACTGGTGGCCGGGTTGCCCCCCGCTTCTCCGGCAATCACGCTGCGGTTGGCAAGGGCCTGAAAATTGGTCCCGTTGTCGCCCGTGAGGACGTTGAAAGCCCGTCGACCGATGCCATATTGCACATTTTCATTCTCCGGGGTCCCAGCCAGGTCGCGCGGCCGGCGGTCGGGGGAGGGAGTTCCTGCCAGATCGTCCGCAGCAAATGCCTGGAAGGATCGCACGTCGGTGTAACCGATGCGGACCTTGGGCTGCGGGTAGGCCGGAAGGTACCCCCCGGCAATGGGCGAGGTCGTGCCGTTGCCATCGATCACGTAGGTGGTCGCATTCACCTGCGACCAGCCCATCCGCCACAGGGGAGCCGACTGCGAGGGCACATCCGGGTCGAGTTCGTTGCCAAAGCCCGTTGGCAGGAACAAGCCTCCGCTCTTGACGGTTTCCAGAACGCCGTTGATCGAGCCGACCTCGTGGTACTGATAGACGAATCGATCGGCCGTCGGAAGCCCGGGAGGGGCCGTCGCCTGATTGCGATAGCCGATGAGCTGCGCTGCGCCGACATTGGGGGTGTATACACTCCGCCCGATTCGCAGCTCGCTGGTCCCCAGCCGCCACAACCCGTTCTGTTCTCCGGTGGGGAAGTTATTGCTGTTCGTCGTGGCCCCGCGGGTCAAGGCGCCCAGCGCCGTCGCTCCGGAAGCGGAAATCTGATACTGCACGGGGTCCGCCAGCGGCCCCCCACCGTCATTCACGACCCCCGCCTGAACGGCGGCCGACACGCCGACCGACGACGCTGCGATCGCCGCAGCCAGTCGCCTTCTGCGCTGAATCCTTCGCATGCTCGCTCTCCTTTCTCTCCTTGAGGACCTGCGCAGCACCCCGGATCAACCGCGACCGGGTCGCGCTGCACAGACCGATTGTCTCTGAACAGATAGCTACAGAGTGCTACAGTTGTGAGTTTTGTGCGCTAAGATCAGCAACGGATCCGTCGCTCAGCGGGGGTTGACACCGAAGATCCGCGGTTCACCCTCGATCGAGTAAATCCGCTCGCCCCATTGCCAGTTGGGCTTGCTCAGGGTCTCCTCGATCGTCTTGGTCTCTACATGTCCGTCACAATAGAGAAAGTTGGTTCGCGGCAACGACTTTGCCCTGGCCCGGCCGTGGTTGCGGCCGATCCAGCTCAGGCGGTTCAAGTCGGCGATATTGGGGTAGGCCGGTGGAGTGGCCAGCTCATACGGGATGATGTTGGGATTGTTGGTTCCAATGGTGTTCAGGTCATATTCCCCCCCGCCGTTCTTCTGAAAACCGTGCACAGGACGATGGCTCTTCACGACGCCGTTGTCACTGGTGGACACCACCTTGAAATTCTCCGTAAATTCCGTTGCCAGAATTACTTCTGACGCTTTGCGGATTCGCGATGCCTTCACATACTGGCTCTTGCGGGTGAGGGGCCCTTCATCATTGCGGACCGACAGCGCGAATTTGTTGCGCGGCACGATCGCTTCATTCACGGTGTATGCCGTCCGGCGGACCTGGTTGTCCACAATTCCCGGCAGCGTATTCGGGTCGCGGACCTGACCGGGAATCATGTCCTGCGGCTTGGGGTTGGTAGGCGGCAACCCCCCCTCATTGCTGAGCGACGGGCACAGGAACGCCGCCTCGGTTGTGCCGCCCTTGCGGCCTGTCTGATAGATAAACCACGTCCAGTGGGTGTAGCCCAGGGTGGGCTGAGCGGCCGTGCCCCCGCCCACATCGGGGGCATCCGGTCCGGTGTTGTAGATGTAAGCTGCCGGATAGGTGCCACGCTGCTCGGCCAGGTACATGCTGAAGCCCTGCCCGACAGACCGCAAATTCGCCGCGCATTTCGTGAGGTTTGACTGCTCGCGAGCCTTGCTGAGGGCCGGGAGCAGAATTCCAATCAGTATTGCAATAATGCCAATGACAACCAGCAACTCGACCAAAGTGAATGCCTGGCGCGTCCTGCGCATGAGTTTGACTCCTCAATTCGCGACATGCTGAGCCACGGGACAGCAGATCTCTCAGGGCGGTTGCCCTGCTCATGTCCGATCGTTCCCAGCCCGAACCTTCATGGCGCCTCACGACGACCGATGTCCGAAGCAACCCGTCGGGTTCCCGATTTCCCGATTCCTGACGGCGGAGGTTGTCACGCCGGTGCGCTAAGAAAGCATCGCGCAGATGATGAGGATTGCAGCAAATTCGCGTTAAGGCTCCGGCTCCGTTCGCAGCTCGTCGCTGCATCTCACTGACAATATGCTGTCAGCGACGCGCGGGAAGCGGATCAGCGCGGTGCAGGAATCCACACCGGGTAATCCGGACGCTCTGGGGGGAAAGTAGCCCCGGTTGCCCCGACGGGGTTCCGAGGGGCGTTCCGGGTTCAGGCTGCAAGAGGGTGTGATCAGACTTCGCGATCCACCGCTGCCGCCACGCGCCGGATTGCCGCCATCATCTCCTTAAATTGTTGTGGCGTAATGGATTGCGCGCCGTCGGTCCAGGCATGCTCCGGGTCGGCGTGGGTTTCGACGATCAACCCGTCAGCGCCCGCCGCCACCGCCGCTTTGCACATACTCTCCACGAGGTAACTCTTGCCCGTACCGTGACTTGGGTCCACGACGACGGGCAGGTGGCTCACCCGGTGCAGCTCCGGGACGATCGCCAGCGGCAATGTGTTTCGAACGTAATCCTCGAAGGTGCGGATTCCCCGCTCGCAGAGAATGACGTTGGTGTTGCCACGGGCCATGATGTATTCAGCCGCCAGCAGGAACTCTTCCAGCGTCGCGCTCATGCCGCGCTTCAGGAGGATGGTTTTGCGGGTTTCGCCGACGCGGTTGAGAAGGTTGAAATTCTGCATGTTGCGCGCGCCGATCTGCAGGACGTCGGCGTATTCACTGCAGATTTCCACCTGATCGATGCTCATGACCTCGGTAACGATGGCCAGGCCCGTCTGTTCGCGGGCTTCGGCAAGGTATTTCAGTCCTTCCTCAGCCAGTCCCTGAAAGCTGTAGGGGTTGGTGCGGGGCTTGAACGCCCCCCCGCGCAGGCCGACGGCGCCGGCCTCTTTCATCAGATGTGCAAGCTCGAGAATCTGCTGCCGGCTTTCCACGCTGCAAGGACCGGCAATGACCCCTACCTTCCGGCCGCCGATCGTTGCCGATCGACCGTTGAGCCGGTCGGCCATCAGGGGAACCACCGATCTTTCCTGCTTGACCTCGCGGCTGGCCATCTTGTAGGGGGCGAGGATCGGCACGACTTTGTCCACACCGTCGCAGCTCTCCAGGACGCTGCGATCCTTAAACCGATCGTTGCCGATCACGGCAACCACGGTTCTTTCCTCACCCACGATCACGTGATCTCTCAATCCCATTTCCCGCACCAGTTTGACGACATGCTCGATCTGAGCCGCCGTGGAGCCGCTCTTCATCACCACAATCACAGCGCACCTCCGAGCCATTGAAGATTTCGCCAGAATCGAAGCATCATTACCTCTCGAGAAAGCGAAAAGCCCCAGGATCGCGTCCTGGGGCTTGGATTCCGCTCATTTCAAAGTCAGGCTTCCAGCTCAGGCCGCGACATCCCCTTCCGGGTGCCAAAACCCGTAAAACCGATAGCCGAAATAGAACGGCACCTGAGCCATTACCGATACCTTATCGGATTGCTCGACCTTCCGTCAACCGGAAATTTTTCCGAAAGCGCCTGTCACGACCGCACTGCCGCCTTTTCAACCGTTGGGGCCGGCAAAGGTGGAACGCCCGTCGCCGGAGTCCGCAAACGACGTATCAGGGCACCCAGATCATCGAGGTAAGAATAGGCCACCGGCGTCAGCAACAGGGTGACGAGCAGGGAGAGGAACTGGCCCCCGATGACGCACACTGCCACGGCCCGGCGTTCCTCCGCCCCGGGGCCGGTTCCGATCCACAACGGCAACATCCCTGCAACCAGTGACAGCGTCGTCATCAGGATCGGGCGCAGACGGTCACGGTTGCCCTGAATAATCGCGTCATCCCGGTTCATTCCCCGCGCGCGCAACTGATTCACATGGTCAATCTGAAGAATCGCGTTCTTCTTTACCACGCCGAACAGCACAAGAATGCCAAGGGCCGAGTAAAGATTCAGTTGCTCGCCGGCGAGGTATAACGAAAGAAAGGCAAATGGAATGGCCACGGGCAACGACAGCAGGATCGTGATGGGGTGGATCAGGTGTTCATACTGGCTGGCCAGAATCATGTACATGAACACCACCGAGAGGATCAGAGCGAAGACGAACTCCCGGTAGGTTCTGGCGAATTCCCGGCCCGCCCCACGGACGGTGACGCTGTACGCCGGCGGCATGCCCATGGCCTGAGCCTCGCGCAATAGCGCGGCGGTGCGGTCGGCCAGAGCATATCCCGGCGCAATCGTGCCGCGGACACGTGCGTCGCGGCCGCGGTCGGTCCGGTCGATCCGGGCCGCACTCATGCGTTGTTCAAGGCGGGCAAGATTGCGAAGTTCCACCACGCGATCCTGCCCGGCCAGCAGCAGTTGGGGGATCTTCTGCTCTTCGTCCCGGAACTCCTCGGCAAGCCGGAGCCGCACATCGTAGTTCTCGTTCGTCGCCGGATCCCGGAAGCGGCTTACCTCCAGATCGCCACCCACCATCAGTCGCAGGGCTGTGCCGATCTCCTGACTGGAGACTCCCAGGTCAAACGCCCGCTCCCGATCGATCCGCACGTGAATCTCCGGTTTGCTGATCTTCAGCGTGGTATCTACATTAATGATGCCCCCGATGCGCGTAGCGCGATCGGCAAGCTCACGCGAGTATCGCGCCAGCTCTTCCAGATCCGGACCGGAGATCGAGAAATCAATGTCAAAGTTCCCGCCGCCGAGGTTGAAGCTGGGAAAGTTCCGGACGCTGATCAGCAGATCGCGTGACTGATACTTCCGCATGACCGCGCGAACCTTCTGCATCACGTCCGTCTGGGTGTAGTTCCCTCGCCAGGCGGCGCCCGGATCGCCTCGTAACAGCCCCTGGAACAGCCGTCGGAAGGTGAAGACCCGCTCTTCATGCGGCGCGATTCGAATGTAGCACTCGCCCTGATTCACTCCACCGATGAATCCGCCGCCAACACTGGCCAGAACGGTGCGGATTTCCGGCATCGCCAGCAGATCCGCCTCAATCTGCTGCATAACCAGGTCCATGGATTGGAAGCTGGCGCTTTCAGGACCGGTCACCCGAAGCTCAAACTCGGCTTCATCGGCGCCCTGCGGCAGGTATCCTTGAGGAACCATCCGGAACAGCGGCCAGGCCGAAGCGATGATCGCCAGCGCCAGCAGCGCGGCCAGCCAACGCAACCGCATGGTGTGCCTCAGCAGCCACGTGTAGGACCGGTCAATATGACGATAAAAGCCCTCGCGACTGCCCTTGTGCGGTTTGTGCAGGGCCGCCCGATTGCCCCTGCCCAGCAGCCTTGCCGACAGCGTGGGGGTCAGCACGAAGCTGACCACCATCGACACCATCACCGCCACCGCCGCCGTAATGCCAAACTGATACAGAAACCGACCGCTGATGGAGCTCATGAAGCTCACCGGCACGAAAATGATGGCCAGGCTCAGGGTCGTGGCGATGACGGCGGTGGCGATCTCGGCGGTGCCGTGGCGCGCCGCTTCCATCGGCGACAGGCCCTTTTCCTCAACGAAGCGGAAGATGTTTTCCAGCACCACGATGGCATCGTCGATCACGATGCCCACCATCAGCACCAGCGCCAGCATGGTGACGCTGTTGAGGGTGAAATCCAGCAGCCACATCACCGCAAACGTACTGATGACCGACGTGGGAATCGCCAGGGCCGCCACAAAGGTGCTCCGCCAGCTCCTTGTGAACGCCAAGACCACCAGACTCGCCAGGATCGATCCGAAAACAAGGTGCGTGTTGATTTCGTGCAGGGCGTTGTAGATGTAGCGGCTCTGATCGCGAATCACCTCGAATTTCACGCCCGGTGGCAGCAGATCCTGAAGCCGACGGGCGTTTTCTTTCACCGCCTCAATCACTTCGATGGTGTTCGCGCCGCTCTGCCGAAGCACTTCCACAGCGACCGATGGAACTCCGTTCAGTCGGGAGAGGGATCGTCGCTCGGCCGTGCCGTCGGTCACTTTTGCCACATCGCCCACACGGACGGGCGATCCGTTCACCTGCGTGATCACAACCTGCGCGAACTCCGCGGCACTGTTGATCCGGCCGAGGGTCCGCAGGCTCTGCTCGGTGCCCTTTCCGGTGAGGTTTCCGCCCGGAACTTCGGTGTTCTGCCGGACAATGGCGTCCCGCACCGCGGTGATCGGCAGGCGATAGGCCGCCAGCCGGTCAGCGTCGACGTCGATGTTGATCGTGCGCAGGGCCCCACCGTTGATGCGCACCTCGCCGACGCTCTTGGAGCGCTCCAGAAGGGGCTTGACGGTCTTATCCGCCAGCTCTGTCAGCTCCCGCAGCGACAGATCGCCGGAAAGGGCGAAGGTAATCACCGGGGCCGAGTCATTGTCGAACTTGCTGACAATCGGCGCCTCCGTCTCTTCCGGAAGGCGCCGCGCCGCCGTGGCAACCTTGTCACGAACATCCTGCGCCGCGGTGTCGATATCCCGATCCAGCCGGAAAGTCGCCAGCACAAGCGAGGTGCCGTTGCTCGAGATGCTCCGAAGTTCCTCGATGCCGTCCACCGTGTTGACGACCTCTTCGATGGTTTCGGAGACTTCGCTCTCGACTTCCTCCGGACTCGCCCCCGGCAGGGTCGTTCTTACATTGACCGTCGGCAGATCGACGCTGGGAAGCCGATCGACGCCCAACCCCGTATAGGCGGCCGCCCCGATCACGACCATTGCCAGAATGATCATGCTGGCAAACACCGGCCGGCGGACGAAAAGGTCAATCACGGGTTCCATGGGTCCGGCTCGAGTCCCTGCAATGCTGCCGCAACCCCCTTTCCGCCACGGCCAGCTTGCCTGGCAACGGTTGCACTTCTAGCATCCATTCCGTTTATCATTGGAAAATCCTAGGTATGAAAATCTTCCCCGCAACGCCGGGACTTCTGCTTCTGACGACGCTGCTCGGGTGCGACAGCCCCCGCAACCCGTCATCCGCGGCCCAATCCGCTGCGGAATCGACCCCTCCCGTGCGCGTACAGGTGGCTGAGGTGACGACGGCCGACCTCCCCGTCACCGTCGCCGTCACCGGGACTCTCTTCGGAGACGAACAGACCACGATCAGCGCCAAAGTGAGCGGGAAGATCGCCGAGCTGTTTGCCGACGTTGGCGATCGCGTGGCGCCCGGCGCCCCCCTGGCACAACTCGATCCCACGGACTATCAGATCGAGCTGCTCCAGAAGGAACTTGCCGTAAAGGAGGCTCTGGCGAAGCTCGGACTGCAGAGCCTTCCCCAGCAGGATTTTGATGTTACCCGGATCGCGACCGTCGAGCGTGCCCGCTTTCAACGGGAAAACGCCAAAGCGCGGCTCGAGCGGGCCGCGATGCTGATGCAGAACGTCCCTCCCCCCATCAGTGAACAGGAATTTGCCGACATCCAGACGCAGTATGAAGTGGCGCAGCGCGATTTTGACGTTGCCGTTCTCGAGGCTCAGGCTCAGATCGCCATGGCCCGCGCCCGCGACGCCGAGGCGCAGGCGGCCCGGTCGCGACTGGAGGATACACTCATTCGGGCACCGCTCCGTCGCACACAGACACCTGGCGATCAGTTCGCCGTCGCCGGACGACTGGTTTCTGTCGGGGAGTTTGTAACCGTCGGGGCGAACCTCTTCCGACTGGTCGCGGATCGCCCGATCAAGTTCCGCGGTGCCATGCCAGAGCGCTACACCTCCACGGTTGCTCCCGGCCAACGCGCGAGGCTGCACGTGGAAGGCATCGGAGAGGTCGAGGGCACGGTCAGCCGGGTGAATCCGGCGGTCGATCCGGCCAGTCGCACTTTCGAAGTCGAAATCGTGACCCCCAATTCCGACGGCCGGCTGCGCCCGGGCGCTTTTGCCCGGGCGGATGTGATCGTCGGCGAAGCGCGTGACGTTCAGTTGGTTCCGGCGGCGGCGGTGGTGTCGTTCGCCGGAGTGGATCGGGTGTTCATCGTGCAGGACGGCAAGGCCCGCGGCGTGCGGATTTCTCCCCGGGAATCTGTTGGCAATCGGGTGGCGATCGCCGAACGACTGCCCCCGGGAGCGCCCATCATCCTCCGTGGGGACCGTGGCGTCGCAGAGGGTGTGCCGGTGGAGATTCAATCTGAAGAACCTGCCAAGTCAGGAGGCTAGCCCGGCCGTCAACCCGAATCCCGCCAGTTCCCGCAACGGTCCACCGAACTGCCAATTTGGCAGCCAGAGAATCTCCCGGAATTACAGAACACAAGGAGCACCTTGGCCCGGGGGAATGGATTGGATCGACCCGCCGGCATCGACCCATGGCGAATCCCGCGTTGGCGAACGAGCCCGTATTCGATCGGGAAGGCAGGGTTTGCATCGAATCGATCACCCCTTCACCTGCCGAAACCCGCCGTTCGAAGCTCATGAGAACGCGTCGGATGCGGATCAAAACCCCTCTGGAGCGTCGGCCGCGGCTACATTATTAAGCAAACCACTGCCGGACCGGGTCGGACCGCGCGCGGTTGTGAAAGGACTTTCGCAGGTCTGCGAAGCCTGTGGCCGCATCGGGGCGGGTCAGTAGCCCGCAGGCCGTCACTCTCCCGGCGGTTGCTTCATGCCTGAGCGCCTTGGGCCGGCCGAATCGCTCGGCGGGAATATAGCCCTCGTGCAGGGTACGGCCCGGGACCTCGCCTCGAAGGACTCGCTCGCTGAACCCGCCGGGGAGATGATGTCCGGACGTTGCCCGATGCGTTCGCGGGCGTGGTGCTCTCCCCTGCGACAGGAGAATCGGCATCCGCCGCGTTGCCAAGTCCCCGCCGAGTCGCTAGGAATGACAGACAGACTCGCTCGGGGCGTAGCTCAGCTTGGCTAGAGCGCCTGGTTTGGGTCCAGGAGGTCGCAAGTTCAAATCTTGTCGCCCCGATTGACATCAGCCACTTTTTTTGTCGCGTGTGCCGGTTTTTGTGGCCCGCGCTCGTTTCGGAATCTCCGGCTACACAACCTGATTGGGCCTTGCGGCACTTCAATCCCTTTGCCCGGGATTTCTCCGATGTTGTTTCGACGATGGGATTGCGGGCAGGCACAAGATCGCCGCATCTCAGGACTCCGCTTCACCAGACTGCGCGGCATCGGCCGGCGTGCGAAATTGCGAGATCCGATCGCTCTTTCGCCCCGCCGAGTGCGGTTCGGAATGCTCGACAAGAAACAGGCGAATGAACAGGATCGAACCTGGATCGTGAATTTCGTCCGTGGGAATGCCGCGGATCGCAATGGCGCGCCACGCAAATCGGCTCCGCATTCCGGGACATCGCAGGTCAAGGCCGAACCTGGCAGCCCCCGCTGTCAGTCCCGGCTGACTCGTTCACCAAGAAAGCGGCACCCGGAAACCCTGCAAGCCACATCCCCCGGGTACGATTGCAGCGGCTGCGCTGGCGGAGAATCGGTGAACCTCCGATTGACGCGCCGTTGCTGCAGGATCGGGCGCAGGGTGATGATGGGGTTTGACCGACGTGCGCGCCAACCGCTTCCCTCGCGACTGAAAGTGCGTCTCCAATGCTCAGCGCGGCGGTGAACTGAATTTGGCGTCAGGCAGGATCAACAGCCCTTGCGCGGCTGAGGGCGAGGTCTGACCTGAGCCCTCGAAGGATCGCTACCACCTCGGCTTCCGGAGTTTCTTGCCAGTGTTTACGAACGGTGCACTCAGCCGCCGGCGCTGCGCAGCAGGACCTTCTCCGGTGCCGCGCGAGTTGAGGGGAATCACCCTTTCCTGCGATCGAATTCCCTTCAGAAGACTGAAGGTCGAGCAGGGGCGGCGCTGCGCGCGCCGCCCGTGGCGAGCGCAGCGCGGGCGGAAGGAAAAATCCTGCTGCCTGCCATCAGATTCCTGAGGAAAACCGAAGACTCCGGTGCCAGCGCCGCGCGTGGAAGCAATTGCCGGCGCAGCGCGCCCGGAAGAAGGAGAGGGTAGCGCGATCCGGGCGATGAGGTCCGGCCGCGGCTCTTTGACAATCGGGTTGAGCGGGGGCTCGGGCGTTGTGCACTTTTGTGCGGATTTGTGCACTTTCGTAAAATGATTGTGCACTTGCATACCCTGCACAATGCGCCGGCGTGCCGGTCGGGAGCCGTCGATAGCAGCGGGACGGTTCGTCAGGCGATCCGTTCTCGGTCGATCGGGGCGCGGGTCGGACTTCTGCCGGTCGTCGAAGCAGTCTGGCCGCGGGCCGGGCCGTTGTGCTGGCTGAGTCAACAGGTCAACCGGTCTGAGAAGGTAACTGCGATGCCAACGCAGATCGGGTTCCCGCAATCCCTGAATCGGGAAAGGTGATCTCCGGGGAGCCTTCATTCAGGCTGGGTGGCCGGCGGTCGAGAAGCCCGGGCGACGCCGACATACAGCTCGCGAATGAAAGCCTGCGGCGTGGTGTTGCCCTTGACGATGACCCAGCGCCGCTGAATCTCGTTTACCCAGCTTGGTTCGCCCGCCTCGTGCAGATCGGTGATTTTCCAGAGTCGTCCACGACGAACCATGTCCAGATAGAGCCGCATGGGCCGCTGATCCTGATAGACCGTGACGCGTACGACGGCCGAATCCGGCTCCGATTTGTGGATGACAACATCTTCTGAGGTGGGCTGGGGAGCGGGTGGGGCATCGGCCGATCGCTCGAACGCCAGATTCATCAGTCGGATGTACAGGTGAGTCATTTCGGCGCGTGCATCGGGGGAGCTGTCATCCCAGTCGGCTCCGAACATGGCCTGGAACATGGCATCGAGATCGGCCGTCTGCTGCAGCGCGTCTCCGACGCGGCCCTGGTTGTAGGCGCGGGCGAAGCGCAGGGCCGAGGCAACCCGGGGGTCGTCGCTGCGGGCGGTGGGCGCGTGGGCCGGTCCGGTTGCCGGGACGATCTGCGCCGGCACCACAGCGCTGCAGGCTGCCAGAAGGATCAGGACGGGCAGACTATTCCAGATAGGTGTAGCCTTCCAGGCCATTTTCATAGAACTTCAGGAGTACGCGGCTTTCCTCGGTGCTGAGTTTCTGATCCTTCAGGGCGCGTTCGACGGTTTTGAACATGGCGCGCTTGAGGTCGTCGGCGTTGAACTGCACGTAATTGAGCACCTCGCGGACGGTGTCGCCTTCGATGACTTCGTCAATGCTGAAGCCCCCGGCATCGTCCACGGTGACGTGCACGGCGTTGGTATCCCCCAGGAGGTTGTGGAGGTCGCCAAGGATTTCCTGGTAGGCGCCGACGAGAAACACCCCGAGCAGATAATCTTCGTTCTTGAACGGGTGAAGCTCCAGGACGTTCTTGACGTCGCGCAGGTCGATGAAGCGATCAACCTTGCCGTCGCTGTCGCAGGTGATGTCGGCCAGGATGCCCCGGCAGGTGGGCTCTTCATCCAGACGATGAATGGGCATGATGGGGAAAAGCTGGTCAATGGCCCAACTGTCCGGCATCGACTGGAAGATGCTCATGTTGCAGAAGTAGGTGTCGGACAGGTGAGCTTCCAGTCCGCGAAATTCCTCCGGCACATAGTCCATCCGACGGACAATGTTGAGGATTTTGGCAGCCAGTCCGAAATACAGCTTCTCGGCGAGGCTGCGATGTTCCAGACTGCAGTAACCGAGGTTGAAGAGGTTCAGCATGCTCTCCCGGGCCAGTTGCGCGTCGTGGTAATACTCGATGAAGTTCTGCTCGTTGACGCCGCAATAGGCGTCGAAGAGCGTGATGACGGCCGGGGGCATGGTTTTGCGCTGCTCGGAGGTCAGTTCGGCCGGGAGATCGAAGCGGTTGAAGCCACTCCAGCCGATGACATTGAACACGAGCACCGAATGGTACGCCACCATGGCCCGGCCCGACTCGCTGAGAATCGTGGGGTGCTCCACACCGGCCGAGTCGCATACTTCCTTGATGTGGAACACCACGTCATTGGCGTATTCCTGCAGACCGTAATTGATGCTGGACTCAAAGCTCGACTTGGACCCGTCGTAGTCCACACCGAGCCCGCCTCCGACGTCGATCATTTTCAGGCCCGCTCCCAGCCGTTGCAGCTCGGTGTAGACGCGGCTGAGTTCGATGATGGCCCCTTTGATGTTGTGGATGTTGTTGATCTGACTTCCGAGGTGGAAATGGAGCATATTCAGGCAGTCGCCCATGCCATGAGCCCGCAGGTAGTGCAAGGCATCCATCACTTCGCTGATAAAAAGCCCGAACTTGCTGCGGACCCCGCCGGATTCCTGCCACCGTCCGGCGCCCCGGGCCGACAGCTTCACCCGCACTCCGATCGAGGGCATCACGTTATGCTGCTTGGCGTATTTGACGATCAGCTCCAGTTCGCTGAACTTCTCCACGACCGGAATGATGTTCTTGCCGACCTTGGTGGCCAGGATCACCGCTTCGATGAATTCATCGTCTTTAAAACCATTGCAGACGATGGGGGTTTCGTTGTCATCGACGACGGCCATGACGGCCAGCAGTTCGGGCTTGCTGCCGGCCTCGAGCCCGAACTTGTAGGGCTTGCCGAAGCGGTGAATCTCCTCCACGACATGCCGCTGCTGGTTCACCTTGATGGGATAGACACAGCGATAGGTGCCCTTGTAGTCGTGCTCACGGATGGCGTTGGCGAAGGCCTCGTGAATCTTGCGGACACGGTGCTGCAGGATGTCGGTGAAGCGCAGGAGCACTGGGAGCTGGATATCCCGCTGGCGCAGCTCGTCCACGAGCTTTTTCAGATCGATGGCCACGTGCGGGTCCTGGGTCGGGTGGACCGCGACATGCCCCAGCTCATTGATGGAAAAATAGCCCAGTCCCCAGTTGCGAATGCCGTACAACCGGGCGGCGTCCTCGAGAGTCCACGTGCGCGCCGGAGCCGGCGGGGCACCATTGGACCCGTGACCGCCGGATCGCTCGGGGGAGGGAATCGACAGCGCGACGGGCTGAGCTTGGATGGTCATTGCAGTTTCAGCTCCAACAGGGCCGCCGATCGTCGGCGACGGCTGAATCCTATCAGGTCTGTGGTGAAGTCAAGCCGTCGTGGACCAATCCGACGGCAGTTTCGCCCGTTGAACCCCCGCCACCGGCGCAACGCGCTGTGGGGGATGCCGTGCCGGTTCCGGCGTCCCCTCGGGAGCCCGCCGGGCTCGCTTGGGGAGTCGTCGGCAATGCCTGGTGCGGCCAGAAGGGCATCAGAACCTCGGTTGCTGCTGCGTGAAGCAATGAATCGCCCCCAGTCCCCAGACCAGGTCGGTGCAATCGATGCCCACGACCTGATGCTTCGGGCAGAGGTTCTGAAGGATTTCCAGGGCCTTGCGGTCGGTTTTCTTTTTCCGGAAGGTGGGGACGAGCAGAGCGCCGTTGACAAAGTAAAAGTTTGCGTAGCTTGCCGGCAGACGCTGACGATCAATTTCCACCACTCCCGGGGTTGGCAATTCGACGATGTTGAAAGGTTTGCCATCCTGGTCGCGCGCCGCCCGCAGGCGCCTCAGATTCTCCTGCAGAGGCTCGTAATTCGGGTCGGTTTTATCCTGTTCAACGATTGTGACGATCGTGTTTTCATTGACGAAACGGGCCAGGTCGTCCACGTGGCCATCGGTGTCGTCGCCCTGAATCCCGTCGTCCAGCCATACGACATGTTTCTGCCCGTAGTATTCCTTCAGATACCGTTCGACTTCCCAGTCCTTCAGCAGGGGGTTGCGATTGCTGTTCAGCAGCACAGATTCGGTGGTGAGCACGGTTCCCTTACCGTTGAAATCGACCGCGCCGCCTTCCATCACGATCTTCGGATAGAACACCGGCAGATCAAGCAGTTCGGCAATTTCCGTGGGGACTGCATCGTCATCGGCCCAGCCCTCATATTTCTGCCCCCAGGCGTTGAAGACCCAGTCGACAATGGCCGCCTCGGTTTTTCCGCGCAGCCCCTTGCGGAGCACGAATGCCGGCCCGTGATCGCGGCACCAGCTTTCATTGGTCTTGATATGGAAGAAGCGCACGTTGGTCAGGGGAACCTTGTGCTCGCGAAGAGTCTTCTGGACGATCACCTCGTAGTTGTAGTTCTGCACCAGAAGGTTCACCTGCTCGCGTGCGGCGATTTCCCTGATGATCCGGCACACGTTGGGAATCACGTATTCATAACGATCGGGGAACGAGGCGCACTCGGGCCGCGGCCAGCTTATCCATGTGGCCGAGTGCGGATACCACTCCGGGGGAAAGCTGTAGCCCAGTTGGTTTGGAGTTCCCCGGGTGATGACTTTGAGTGTCGTTACCTTCTGCATTGGCAATTCGCTTCCCGTTCTATCTGGCCTGCTCGCGAAATCTTTCCGATCCCGGGGTTCTGTGCCCGCCGGAGCCTTCGTTTCCCGCGCCCGCTCCCGGCCGTCGGCGCGCAGGGGTTGCGGGGGTCACGCACCGAGGTAGCGCCGTGTGAGCTCGCCGTAGGCGTCGATCCGGCGGTCGCGCAGGAAGGGCCAGTGCGTGCGGTGATATTCCACCAGATCGAGGTCGCAGTCGGCGATGAGGACTTCTTCCCTGTTCACCGAGGCTTTGGCGAGAATCTGACCCCCGGGTCCGGCGATGAAGCTCTGGCCCCAGAATTCGATTCCGTCGGAGCTGACGGGCTTTCCATCGGCGCCCCGGACGATCTCGTGCCCGATCCGATTCGGCACGCACACGAAGCAGCCGTTGGCGACGGCGTGGCTGCGTTGAATGATCTCCCAGCTTTCGTATTGCCAGCGCCCGTGCTGCTGCTTTTCGGAAGGGTGCCAGCCGATGGCAGTGGGGTAGAAGAGAATTTCGGCCCCTTGCAGGGCTGTCAGTCGTGCACCTTCCGGATACCACTGGTCCCAGCAGATCAGCACGCCGATCCTGGCATATTTCGTGGCAAAGGCCCGGAAGCCAAGGTCGCCGGGGGTGAAGTAAAACTTCTCGTAATACAACGGGTCATCGGGGATATGCATCTTGCGGTACAACCCGAGAATCGATCCATCGGCATCGATGACGACCGCAGTGTTGTGATAAAGCCCGGTGGTGCGCTTCTCGAAGAGCGAGACGATGATCACAGTCCGGTATTTCCGGGCGATTTTCGCGGCGGCGTCGGTGCTGGGGCCGGGGATGGTCTCGGCGAGCTTGAAGCACTCGTAATCCTCGCTCTGGCAGAAATACTGCGAGCAAAACAGTTCCTGAGTGCAGACGATCTGCGCTCCGGCGCGTGCCGCCTGCTCCAGCAGCTTCATCTGCCGTGGCCGGTTCTGACGGGGGTCGGGGCTGCAGGCCATCTGCGTGACGGCTACCTTCACCGCACGGGGGCTTTTGGCGGGTCTTTCTTTCATCGAGGGGAATGTTCGCAAAGTCGGAATCGGGTGACAAGCGGCCGCGCACTCAACCCGCTCAACCCGCGCAACCCGCCTGGCCGGCTCGAGCCAGCGAGAGCAGGAACATTTCCACGTTGCGCGCGGCCTCACCGACGCCGGTTTTGGATCGCAGGTCTACCTGCGCCAACCGCTGCAGTGCAGTGGCGATTCCGGTCGGACCGAGCCGCTGGATCACGCGGCGCATATCGTCTACCTGCGAGACGGGCCAGATACGCAACTGCGCGGAGATGGTTGCGGCCGGCACGCGTTTTGCGGACATCTCCTGCACCTTCGCGAGTTTCTGCAACCAGAGCGTCAGCCAGGTTACGGCCCGATACTCACTGGAGGAGTCGATCTGAAGCAATCGCCGCCAGCATCGGACGGCGGCGGCGATGTCACCGGTGCTTAAGGCGTCGGTCAGTTTCCACATGCCCTGCTCGCGCTGGAACGCGACTCCGACCGAAACCGTCGCGACGTCCACCTGCTCTCCGTTGCCCATCAGGGCCAGCTTGGCCAGCTCGTTGTCGATCCGACCGAGGTCGGGGCCGACGAGGTCCGCCAGCAGGCTCGCGGCCTCGGGGGTTACGTGCAGGGTATGGGCGGTGCG